>JBJELA010000094.1:0-2913 GCA_051878915.1 Candidatus Weimeria sp. | reverse complement strand
GACTGTCTTCTCGCTGTTGGTGACGAGGATCTGATCAAGATCCATTACCATACAAATGAACCGTGGAAGGTTCTCGAGTATTGTGCCTCACTTGGTGAGATCTACGATATCGTAGTAGAAGACATGGACCGCCAGGCCAGAGGACTGCACGGTTAATGCATTTTAAAATTTTAGGTTTTACTCTGATCCAGATACTTGAAGTCTACCTGATCCTGACTTTTCTTCTGACATTTTTTTCTGTGCTTCGGATGTACGTCATCAGTTCATTTGCCTGTAACAAGAAAATGGGCCTGAACCGTATCGAGACTCTCAGGGCGCAGGGAAGATTCAGACAGTATCCGGTCTACACGATAACTGAAATAGCTGAAAAGAAGAAACGAGGAGTAGTCCGGCTGTCGGTATTTTTAAATGATTCCGGTAAGAGAAGCCGGTGCGTCATAGTCTGCCCTGGTGGCGGTTATGCCCACCTCTGCACGACCAAGGAGGGTTATCCTATAGCCGCCCGGCTGAACGAGATGGGCTATACAGCCTTCGTTCTCGAATACCGTGCCGGACTCGACTGCTCGTCCCACGCGCCGATGCACGACCTCGCTGCAGCTGTCCGTTTCATCGCCGCCCGTGCCGACCAGTTTAATGTCGATATGGATGGTTACGCTGTCATCGGATTTTCTGCCGGCGGAAACCTCGCAGGCATTTTTGGAAGCAAGGCCTGGGGCTATGAAAAATACAACGCTCCAAAGCCTGGCTGCCTCATCCTGGGCTATCCGTGGACGAATGTTAACCACTGGATGAAGCACCCTTACTGGAATATCTGGGTGGCCCTCATGGGTATCTGGCTCTCTGAGCGTGGCAATCTCTATATGTTCGGCCTTAAAGGTCATGTCAGCAGGAAAAAAAGGGATTCCCTCTGTGTACAGAAGTGGATAACTCCGGATTACCCGCCTGTCTACATGTTCGGCGGAGGAAACGATGTGCTGGTGCCGACAGCGGCTCATACAGACGTGCTCGCAAAGGCATTAAAGGACAATGGGATCAGCTTCAAATACGATAAGTTCTTCGGCCTGCCTCACGGCGTAGGCCTTGGCTGTCATACGATAGCTGAAGGCTGGCTCGACACCGCGGTAAAATTCTGGGAAGACTCTGTAGGAAAAAAAGATTAAAAATGAGCGCCCTTGCGGGCGCTGATTTTTTATCAGGGTTTCATATGGCATCTGTACACATGAAGTGTATCGGATGCGGTGAAATACCGATATTATTTGTCGGTATCCATCTTTGATGCAAGCTCGCAGATCAGATGTACACAGGTCTCCTCACCAAGGATTCCTGAATCGAGAGCTAAGTCATAGTTGTGATAATCGCCCCACTGCTGGTCTGTATAATAGCGATAGTATGTCCGTCTCTGCTTGTCCTTCTTCTGGATACGCTTTCTGACATCGACGTTTGTGATGTCTCCATATCTCTCGAGGACTCTTGTAATACGATGCGGCATATCAGCATGGATCAGAACGTTAAGACACGGAATCTCAGCATTCCTCAATATGTAGTCACTGCAGCGTCCAACGATTACGCACGGACCTTTCTTCGCAGCGTCAAGGATGACTTTTCTCTGAGCGAGGAAAATCTCATCCTGAGGGCTCTGGAAATACATGGCTGAAGCAGCCGAGATGTCAAACCATTTATTAGCAGCAGATGTGGTTTCACCCTGCTCCTCAATGAGTTCCTTAGCATAGCCGCTCTCGGCAGCAGTCTTTGTAACAATCTCGCCGTCCAGAAACGGTACGTTAAGCTGTTTGGCTACTTTTTCACCGATAGAATGTCCGCCGCTTCCGAATTCACGGCTGATAGAAATAACTGGATACATAAAAATACCCCCTTTGCAGGTACTTTGGTTGAATTTTTCAACCCGCCTCTTGTTTAGTTATATTGTACAAAAAACAGGTTAAAATGTCAAAAGAAATTGTAAAATATTTATACTTCAATTTGAGTGGAGTGTATAACGGTAAAAAACCACTTATAGACCTTACTGATATCCCGGGAACAAACTGCTACTGTGATGACGAGGCAAAGGCTTCGATAATCAGAAGGATTGACTCCATAGGAAAAAATGATACCGCTGATTCTGACTTCGTATCATCAGACACGGCTTCCATAGAATCTGATTGGGGATCCTCGCCTGTAGTCTCAGACAGGACAGGTATCATCCAGATACCAGGATTTGAAAGCATCCCTCCTGTACGCTTCATTGATTCCGGCAATTATCACTATATGTCGCTTTTCTTCATGCGAAAAATAACCGTCAGATATACTCTTCTTCTGCTTGATAACCATCCTGATACAAAACCGGCTGCCTTCGGTGGGATTACATCGTGCGGAGGATGGGTAAGAGAAGCCTCAGAGAGCTTTTCAAACCTCGACAGGATAATAATGGCCGGAGTAGATAAAGCCCTCTTAGAGGAGGAATCTCCGCTCCCTGAAAGAGCAACAGCCACGACTCTGACTGATCTGCCAGCTCTGTTAAAGTCAATCAGCACACCTCTTTATATATCCCTTGACAAGGATATCATGTCCGAAGAATACGCCCGAACTGACTGGAGCCAGGGGCCTTACTCATTGGACGAGATAATTACTGTTCTTAAAGCAGCATTTGAGACAAATCAGGTTATAGGCTTTGATATCTGTGGAGAGAAGAAAGAAAATCCTTCGGCAGAAGATCTGGATATCAATGAGAAAACCAACGAAGAGCTTCTTACTCTGGTGTCTTCTGCCGGATAAACCAGACCTGGGATTAAAATAAGTATTGCGGATTTGTCTGCAGATAATTAAAAAAGCCTTGAAATCAAATGATTTCAAGGCTTTCAACCAGCTCCCCGAGTAGGGCTCGAACCTACAACAACTCGGTTAACAGCCGAGTGC
>JBJELA010000093.1:0-2916 GCA_051878915.1 Candidatus Weimeria sp. | reverse complement strand
CCCTCGACTACTACCTTTCTTCCATACCTGTAGGCGGTGTTTATTATCTGCTGCACACGGTCTACATTTGAAGCAAAGGTAGCTATGATTATCCTGAAATCCCTGTTCTCCGCAAAAATATCGTTGAACGTGACTCCTACCGTACTCTCTGACTCAGTAAATCCCGGTCTTTCAGCATTTGTGGAATCACACATGAGCCCTAAAACTCCGTGCTTTCCAATCTCCGCAAATCTCTGCAGATCGATCGCGTCTCCAAATACCGGTGTATAGTCGACCTTGAAGTCTCCTGTGTGTACCAGAACTCCGACAGGCGTAAAAATAGCTAGCGCCGCCGCGTCCTGGATACTGTGATTTGTCTTTATAAACTCGACCTTGAAAGGTCCTGTCTGGATCGTCTGGCCGAACTTTACGACCTTTCTCCTGGTCTTTTCGAGAAGTCCCTTCTCCTCGAGCTTGTGATCGATAAGTCCCATGGTAAGCTTAGTGGCATAGATAGGAACATTTACCTCCCGTATTACATACGGAATGGCTCCGATATGGTCCTCATGACCATGAGTAATAAAAAATCCCTTTACCTTGTCCTTATTCTCTACCAGGTACGTAATATCAGGGATACACATGTCAATTCCAAGCATATCGTCCTCAGGGAATGCGAGTCCGCAGTCTACTACGATAATAGTATCCCTGTACTCGAAAGCTGTCATATTCATGCCGATCTGCTCAAGACCACCCAATGGAATGACTTTAAGATGTGGTTTCTGATGTGGTTTCATTCTACCTCCGTATAGGCAGACTTTCAGAAAGGCAGTATTTTTGCACGCAAAAAAGAGCTGTACCGCCTCACTGAAAAATGCCTTTATTCTTCTGTGTCTTCTAATTCCTCTCTGAACACAGCAAAAACCGCGTCAATGGTCTTCTGATCCTCTAAAAATTCATAAGAGATCTCACCATCTGACTCAGCTGTCTTTCTCATGATGTAACAGTCAGTCTCCTCCTGTTCGTCAGGATCCTGGTCTGTAACGAGAAGATAGCTCTGCTGGTTTATAACTGTCTCAGATAATATATAAAAATCCTGCTCTTCACCGGATTCTTCATCAAAAAAACTGATTTTTTCCATGTCTTCGCATATATGTCTCTAAAATAAGAACTGCTGCCGCCTGATCCACTGTCGATTTAATATCCCGCGGATCTTTCTTTCCCCCGGCCTTTATCACACTCTCAGCCTCAATAGTAGTAAATCTCTCATCCTGATAATCCACAGGAATCATGATCTTCTCCTCCAATAATTCTCCAAACTCTCTCACAGCCCTGCACCTGTCCCCTTCGATGCCGTCCAGCCCCAGAGGAAGGCCTAAGACAATACGGACTATATGGTACTCTTCGCAGATTTCCCGTATGGCTGCTATCGTCTGTCTGTACTTCGCCGGATGCTTTCTGGTAATGACCGTAATTCCCTGCGCAGTTATAAAAAGAGGGTCAGAAACTGCTACACCCACAGTTTTAGACCCATAATCAAGTCCTAAGATCCTTCCCTGCTCTGCCATCAGTCTTCCCAGGCTTTTCTCTTTATGTATTCACGTAAAAGCTCTTCAACAAGCTCGTCGCGCTCAACCTTCATGATAAGGCTTCTCGCGTTATTGTGACTCGTGATAAATGTCGGATCACCTGACATAATATATCCTACAATCTGATTCACTGGATTGTATCCTTTTTCAGAAAGTGCCTTGTACACTAAGGCGATGACTTCCTTGACAGTTATGGAATTATCACTTGTAACCTTAAAGTACTGGGTTTCACTAAGATCTTTCATAAAGTTCTCCTTCACGAACACGTGCCGGAATCAGGCACAGGCTTTTTTCACTTCCTGGAAATTAATCTCGCCTTCCGGTCCACCGCATGGATAATAGGTAATATCTGCACCGGAATTTCTCATTCCCTCCAGAACAGATACGCAGTCTTCCCGTTTCCAGCTCATCGCCCATGCACCAATGATTTCTTCTGTTTTCTCTGCCAGTGTGCCGATAACACTGATCTTCTGTGTACGTTTCAAAGGAAGCACGTTTCCTTCATTTTTCAGAAGTACGATGGATTTTTTCGCTGCCTCCAATGCAATTTCTTTGTGTTCCGCTGGAATCGTCTGGTATTTTTCAATGACTTCTTCCGGCACATATGGATTTTCAAACAAACCAAGCCACATCTTTACGCTGAGGATTCTGCGCACGGCATCATCCAGCACGTCCATGGAAACCTTACCTTCTTCTACTGCTTTTTTCAGATAATCTTTGTAAATATGTGTTCCCATATCCATATCAAGACCTGCGTTTACTGCCTGGATTCCGGCATCTGCATCATCCTGGGCGATTCCGTGTGCCACACACTCACGGATTCCATTGGCATCACTGACAACAAAGCCGGGCATCTGATACTCACCCTTTAATAGTTGGCGAAGAGTATAAGAATTTACGGTACAGGGTACACCATTCAGATCATTAAAGGATGCCATAGCGGTCAGAGCCCCTTCTTCCACTGCTGCCTTAAAAGGCGGAAGATATACATTATGAAGCTGAGAAATGGACATACTGGTTGTATTATAGTCCCGTCCTGCTTCGCAGGCACTGTATGCCACATAATGCTTCAGGCAGGCTGCCACATAATTTTCTGTTGATGAATGGTCATTCTGAAGACCACGAATTTTTGCCCTTCCAAAACAGGATGCAAGATAGGGATCCTCGCCCGGTCCTTCTGATACACGGCCCCATCTGGAGTCTCTTGCCACATCCAGCATAGGAGCAAAGTTCCAGTTAATCCCATGAGCTCTGGATTCCTTTGCAGCTACCTTTGCGGTTCTTTCAAACAAATCTGTATCAAAAGATCCGGCTTCAGCAATAGCGATGGGATAAACCGTTCGAAGACCAT
>JBJELA010000092.1:0-2918 GCA_051878915.1 Candidatus Weimeria sp. | reverse complement strand
GAGCAGATCCGTGATACCTACGGAATTGATTCGCCTAAGAAGACAAATAAAGACACGGAGGTCGATAGTTTCCAGTCTGTTCTCGAAAAGGCAGCTGCCCAGAACACAGACGGGCTCCGTTTCTCAAAACATGCCTCCGAAAGGCTGGCCGAAAGAGATATCAGTCTCTCAGCCGAGCAGACCGGCCGGCTTTCGGATGGAGTAAAAAAAGCGGAAGAGAAGGATATCAAAAATTCACTTGTTCTGATGGACTCACTTGCTTTTATCGTAAATGTTCCTTCGCAGACGGTGATCACTGCTTTAGACAGTGACGAGTCAAAGGAAAAGGCATTTACGAATATTGATGGCGCAGTGATCGTCTGATCAGATTACAGATTGACTTTTACAAGGAGAAGGGCAAATGGCAGTTACAACACAGATAACCAATGGAGCGGTAACCGGGAACAAGTCTGTAGCTAATGTAGAGAGCCAGTCCGCCGAGGAAAACTCAAAGACAGAGAAGACTTCCTCAAAAACACAGCAGACCAAGGACATGTTCATGAAGCTTCTGGTGGCTCAGATGAAATACCAGAACCCGCTTGAGCCGACTGACAATACGGAGTACATAAAGGAAATGGCATCCTTTTCAGAAGTTGAGGCCATAGAGGATATGTCTTCTTCCTTTGAAAAAATGAGCGGAAACTCCCTTGTTGGTTCAGTAGCTACAGCTACAGACGACAACGGAGTAGAGCATACCGGAAAGGTAGAGTACACCTTCAAGAAGGATGGTTCTACCTGGGTACATATCGGTGACGATGACTATTCACTGGATAACGTGACAGGAGTACAGGACAGCGACTACTATACAGCAAACACTATAAAGGATACTCTGCAGAATGAGCTGGCGAAGCTTCCTTCAGCCAGCCAGCTGACAAAGTCCGATACTGAATCTGTTTATAACATTCAGAAGATTTACAACTCTCTGACATCGTACCAGCAGTCGTTCATCCCTGAGTCGATGGTAAAGACCATTGAGGCTCTTGTAAGCCGGGCTGATGAGCTTACCGGCAAAAATTCGACATCGGATACCACAGCTGATACAACGTCTGCCTCATCAACAACGACTGAAGCTTCGACAGCTGCAGATACAGCTGATGATACGTCTGCAGCGGCTGAAGCAGCTGCGGTGGCTGAGACAGCAGAGACAGCTGATGACACAGAGTCGGAAGAGACTTCTGATGACAGCGATGATGGTACCGCAGCAGTTGATACTGACTCGGATAATGCCTGAAAAAATGAAAAATTCCATGCTGCTTTTGTGAAAAACCGAAGGCAGTATGGAATTTTATTTTTTTTTTACTTTTGTCTTTATTTTTTCTATGAAAAAGTATAAAATATAGTTTGTTGATTCATGAACCATAAAACTGCTTTTCTGGAGAAACTACCAGTTCTTGTATGTTTTTTTATAACTTACACAAATATTTCCAAAAAAAGTAGACAAACGGTATGTAATCTAGTAATATATTATAAGATTTAGAGAGTGGGATTTATAAAGCCACATGGAGAATTAAAGTGGATATAGCATCTTTAATAGGACTTGTACTTGGTCTTGGAATGACCATATTTGGAATTATATCATCCGGAGCTTCGGTTCAGACGTATATCGATGTACCATCTATCATTATCACTATTGGTGGTTCGCTGTCAGCGCTTCTTACAAGCATGAAGCTCCCTGATGTTGTTAATGCCCTGAAGAACGGTATTAAGCTCGCTGTTAAGGAGCCTCAGAATACTGATCCGAAAAAGGTTATCAACCAGATTCTGGATATGGCGAATATTGCCCGAAAGGAAGGCCTCCTGCAGCTCGAGGAAACTGCCAATGGAATAGAGGATGAGTTCCTTAAAAAGGGAGTTATGCTTGTAGTCGATGGAACTGATGCTGATCTCGTACGTGCCATTCTCGAGAACGACATGAGTTCCATGGTATCAAGACATCAGACCATTATCGGATTTTTTGATTTCTGGGCTGCACAGGGCCCTGCCTGGGGTATGATCGGTACACTCATAGGTCTTATCAACATGCTTAAGGATCTGTCTGATGCCAGTAAGATCGGACCGAACATGGCGGTTGCCCTTATCACGACATTCTATGGTTCACTGCTCGCAAACTGGATCTGCCAGCCTATTGAGCAGAAACTGAAGGTTAATTCGGATGCTGAGGTTCAGACGAAGTCACTGATCGTTGAAGGACTTCTTTCCATTCAGGCAGGTGAGAACCCAAGAGTCATCGAGGAGAAGCTCAAGACCTTCCTTGCACCATCAGACAGAGACGCTGCAGGTGTTGAAAGCGAAAAGGAAGGCGGTGAAGGTTAATGGCTTTCAAGAAACCGGAAGATCCTCCTAAGACTTTCCCACTCTGGCAGTCCACCTTCTCTGATCTGATGAATCTGCTGCTCTGCTTTTTCGTGCTTCTGTTCTCGATGTCTACGCTTGAGCAGGATAAGCTTGAGGCTGTGGCCCAGTCGATAAATCAGGCTTTCTCGATATTCTCGAGCGGCGGCTCTACAGTTACAGATGGCGTGCTTGTCTCAAACGGGATTACACAGATGCCTGACATAGCGAATTATTTTGGCACCTCCTTAAGCAAGGCTTCATCGGATACTGGAAAGGACGCTAAAAAAAATACCTCTGCCAGCGGTGACGCGACAAAAGAAGAGTCATCTGAAGAAAATGCCGAAAAAGTCGTTGAAGAGAAGGCTCTTGAGGAATCTGAGAAGATGGCCACTGATATAGAAAAACAGGCCAAGCGCTATGGTATCCAGGATGAAATGGAGATAGACTTTAACGGACAGTATGTACGTCTTACCTTAAACGGCGCCTTCCGGTTTGATTGCGGAAAGGCTGAGCTTAAGCCAAAGGCCCGTCCGATAGTCAAGAAA
>JBJELA010000091.1:0-2925 GCA_051878915.1 Candidatus Weimeria sp. | reverse complement strand
ATAATGATAAGCTCTCGGCTATAGTTGCTATTCTCTGCAATGCCGGGAAACTGGTTATTTTTTCAGATATCGACGGATTTTTTGATAAGGATCCGAGGCTCTATTCCGACGCTAAGCTTATTGACAGAATCGATGAGATAACAGACGATACCTTTAATCTGGCAGGAGGAGCCGGGAGCAGGAGAGGAACAGGCGGCATGAGGACAAAGCTCGAGGCCGCGCGGCTCGCGACTGCTCAGGGAATAAGCACTATAGTCACAAACGGATCTCATCCTGACGCCCTCTACTCGATAGTCGAAGGCAAGAAAGTCGGGACACTTTTCAAGGGAAACAGATAGTAAAAAACGCACCTTAGGGTGCGTTTTTTCTATGTAAAATCAAGATGTCAGGTATGTAAAATTGTACAAAAAATTCGAAGTGTTTAGCTTTTTTTATATGCAAAAGTGATATAATAAAATCCGTATGAAAGGTTTTCTATAAGAAGATCAATCTATTTCTATTTTATTAGAAAGTGGGGTAACTGAATGAGCCTTAGAACATTTAAAGGCGGAGTCCATCCTTTTGAAGGCAAAGAGCTTTCAAAATCAAAGCCTATCAAGGAACTCCTCCCGCAGGGCGAGCTCGTTTTTCCGGTATCACAGCATATCGGCGCACCGGCTAAGCCTCTTGTAGCAAAGGGAGACACAGTTCTTCGCGGTCAGAAGATTGCAGAGGCCGGAGGCTTCGTATCATCACCGATCTATTCATCCGTTTCAGGAACGGTAAAAGCCATTGAAAAACGGCGTACCGCTACTGGTGACATGGTAGATTCCATCGTAATCGAAAGCGATGGGAACTTCATGGAAGCAGGCTTTGAAGAGACCGAGGATGTAACAAAACTTTCAAATCAGGAGATCATCAAGAAGATCCAGGATGCAGGTGTCGTAGGAATGGGCGGTGCCGGATTCCCGACACACGTAAAGCTTTCTCCTAAGAATCCTGATCAGATTGACTATATCATCGCTAACTGCGCTGAGTGTGAGCCTTATCTGACAAGTGACTACCGTGAGATGGTAGAGGAGCCGGAGAAGCTTATCGGAGGAATGAAGATCGTTCTTCAGCTGTTCCCTAACGCAAAGGGTGTTTTTGCAATAGAGAACAACAAGCCTGACTGCATTGATAAGATTTCTGAGATGACAAAGGATGATGACAGGCTTTCTGTTCAGCCTCTTTTAACCAAATATCCTCAGGGTGGTGAGCGTCAGCTTATCCACGCAGTTACAGGTCGTGACATCAATTCCAAAATGCTTCCAGCCGACGCAGGCTGCATAGTAGATAATGTTGCTACTCTTATGGCTATATATGATGCTGTAAAGCTCGGCATCCCGGTTATGAACAGGGTATTTACCGTTACAGGTGACGCTGTATGCGAGCCGAGAAACTTCCGCATATGTATAGGAACCAGCTTTCAGGAGCTTCTCGATGCTGCCGGCGGCCTTATTCACGACGCAAAGAAGATGATAAGTGGTGGTCCTATGATGGGATTTGCCATGTATGGACTTGATGTTCCTACTACAAAGACGACATCAGCTCTTCTCTGCCTGACACATGATGCCGCAAGTGAGTTTGAGACAACCGCATGCATCAACTGCGGCCGCTGCGTAGAGGCCTGCCCTGAGGGACTTGTTCCATCAAGACTTGCTGATTTTTCAGAGCACGGTGAGAAGGAAGAGTTTGAGAAGTGGTACGGACTTGAGTGCGTAGAATGTGGAAGCTGCAGCTATGGCTGCCCTGCAAGACGTCCTCTTGCCCAGTATATCAAGACCATGAAGAAACTGGTTTTAGCAGATAAGAAGAAAGCTGCTGCGGCAGCAAAGGATAAGAAGTGAGGTGAGCGAATTGGAAGAAAAGAAAATGCTTAATGTTACTTCCTCACCTCATGTGAGGGCAAAGGATGATACCCAGCGTATCATGGCATATGTGATCATAGCTCTTATGCCGGCTACTGTCTTCGGTGTCTTTAATTTTGGTATAAAGGCTTTACTTATCATCGTTACTACTGTAGCCGCGAGTGTACTTTCAGAGTACATCTACTGCAGGATAGTCCACAAGAAAAATACTATTAGAGATCTTTCCGCTGTAGTTACCGGACTTCTTCTGGCATTGAACCTTCCGAGTTCAGCTCCTGTATGGCTTGGCATCGTAGGCGGTGCTTTTGCCATCATTATCGTTAAGGAGCTCTTCGGAGGACTGGGTCAGAACTTCATGAACCCGGCACTCGGAGCCAGATGTTTCCTTCTGATCTCATTTGCAGGTCTTATGACTGACTTCTCCGATTATCCTGGATATACAGATACATTCGGAGGGGCTACACCTCTTGCATCCTTAAAGGCTGGAAAATCAGTTGATACGATGCGTATGATCCTCGGTAATATTCCTGGAACCATCGGTGAGACATCCATGATCGCCATCGTTATCGGAGCTATCTTCCTGATCCTTATGGGCGTCATTACACTTCGTATCCCAGGTACATATATCCTGACATTCGCTATTTTTACAATTATTTTTGGCGGACATGGATTCGACATGAACTTCCTCGTAGGAGAGCTTGCAGGCGGCGGACTTATGCTTGGTGCTTTCTTCATGGCAACAGACTATGTCACAAGCCCTATCACTCCTACCGGACAGATCATCTATGGTATTCTCCTTGGTGTTATGACAGGAATTTTCAGATTCTTCGGTTCATCCGCCGAGGGTGTTTCCTATGCCATCATCTTCTCGAACCTCTTTGTACCTCTTATAGAGAAAGCTACTATCCCAAGAGCTTTTGGTATAAAGAAGCCTAAGAAAGAAAAGAAGGAGGCAAAAGCATGAGTGATAAGAAATCGATCGTAAGAGATGCGATGAGACTTACAATTATCACACTGGTCTCAGGTCTCCTCTTAG
>JBJELA010000090.1:0-2930 GCA_051878915.1 Candidatus Weimeria sp. | reverse complement strand
AATCCGCTTTCATATCATAGCCGTCTGTAATGACATAACTTCTCAGTTCATCAGTACTATCATAAGAGTCGTACGAATATTCCAGGTTGGAATTGCCGTCGCCGTAATCGTACCAGAGCGTGCCATCTGACTGCTTTACTACATCAGGGAACATCACATAGACATAACGGGTATAAACTGCATCCCAGTCATCATATGGATAACTGA
This sequence comes from Candidatus Weimeria sp., assembly GCA_051878915.1. Classification (GTDB taxonomy): domain Bacteria; phylum Bacillota; class Clostridia; order Lachnospirales; family Lachnospiraceae; genus Weimeria. The sequence goes on along the minus strand of JBJELA010000090.1, from coordinate 2,723 downwards.
ACACCACATATGTCTTCTGTGCCCATCCATCAAAGCTCGTATCCGACTTCCCAAGCTCCGTAATGATGCCTGCGAACTTCATATCATCTTCATAGTAGTAATTATCACGGAGGAACTTCTTTGCATGCCCGACCAGCTGCTTTCTGTCAGCGGTGCCAAGCTCCGAAGGCGACTTAATGAAAGTATCTGTCTTACCTGCCTGGTATTTCTTCTCGGTAGGAGAATAGATATAGCCATCTTCAGGATCACTTTCGCCGTTAAAGGTAATCGTGAACTCCTCACCTGCCTTTGACAGATATACTGTACCGTCATCACTGCTCTCTCCGTCATCTGTCGTGATAGTAAATTCAGACGCGTCAAAGTCACTGTCATCATCCACATCGATCTGAGGCTCCAGATAAGGAAGAGCTCCTGTAAATGAAACCTCGATCGAGTCAAACGGGTTTTCCGCCTTGCCTTTTTCGAGCCCTGAAACCTTTACTGTAACTGTGTCGCCTGAAATAAAAAGTCCCAGCTTTTTTGCAAGAGCCTTGCTGTATTTAATCCTGATCTTTACAGTATCTCCATTTGACAGAGTTCCCTGTGTGCTGCTTTTCACTTCCGGCTCAATACTGTCGATGAAGTTCTCTATCATAAGGGACTTGTTCAGATCCCCGCCAAATTCTGAAAGGCTGTTGTAATCCTCCAGATCCTTGTCAGAGAGACCAAAAAGCTTCTCAAGTCTTGATGAAAGCTTGTCAGTATTTACAGTCGGATCTGCGGTTCCATAGTCTTCGTACCCTGTATAGTCCACCTTCACATAGTCCTTCAGCTTATAGCTGTGACGTTGATAATGGATCCCGAAAATAATTACTATCGCAGCACAGACAGCTGCAGCTATTCCTATGATAAGGCCCTTGTTAACTGTCTTTTTTGCTGGAGCAGGCTGCGCAAAAGGAGGCTGCTGGAACTGAGGCTGCTGCCAGCTGATGTCCTGCCGGGTATTATTATTCACAGGCTCGCTCTCACCGACAGGCGTTCCGCATTTCGTACAGAACGCGCATCCGTCAGGAATAGCTGCCCCGCATTTTTTACAATATCTCATCGAATCCTCCCATCAGTACGGCCATGTGCCGTCTTTCTTCCGCTTATTGCGCTCGGCTGACATTTTGTCAATATTTTTCTTTTCGATCTTGGACAGTTTTACCTTTGTCATATCGCTCATATTCTCATCCGGCTCATACCAGTCTTTAGTATCGAAATAATCACGCATTTCCTCACTGCTGCCGAAAATATAGCCATGGCGGGCATAGATCTCATTTATAGCAATACGGAGATCCTCATCACTTAAGGCTTCGATGTCACTCTTTGATATAGACTTTTCCGAACTTTCAGGGAATATATAATCCTCGTCAGACTCTGTTGTCCCATCAGTGGTGTCTGAAGAACTGTCGCTGCCACTTGTATCCGCCTTGCCGGCGCTCACTGAAATGTCACCGGCCAGTGAACTGTAATCAGTCAGCTGGTCGACCGGCTGGTCAATTACCTCTGCCGGTTCTTCTGTCTCTGTGCCGTCAGAATCTGATTTCCCGGAATCTTCAGCCACAGATGACTGCTGCCCGATAAACGGTATATCAATTATTCCATACCTGGCCGCAAAGAACAGGAGCACGCACAGCACCACTGCCACCGTAATGACAGCGACAGCAATGATCAATCCGGTCTTTGGTCTGTCCTGCTTTCCCGATGTCTGGTCACTCATATCACATCCTCCAGTCATCAATATAATCCGTTGAGCGCATTATTATACAGATCTGATGCCTTGTTCACAAGATATTGCGTCAATATCCTTTCAGGTACATGAGCTGCTACAAGGATGATACCGAGAAGCGACATGCAGATGCCTACTATACCAATAATAAGTGCCAGAGTCTGCACCGTCTTGTTAGATGTCTTCTCTTTATTTATCAGGAGAAGGATTACCGGTATGATACCCAGAATAAGGCCTACGATATTGCCAGCCTGTCCGATTAAAGAAAGTGAAAATTTGATTGAAAGAATTGACATGACAAAGCAGGCTACCTCAAGTCCTTCGCTTTTGGACTTCGGTACGAGACGATTCATGTTCTGCCCCATATGACTGAAAGTCTGGCTCGCCTGTGAAGGTCCCTGCTGATAATACTGATTCTGATAATAACCCTGCTGGAAATTACCCTGTGGTCCATTATGACCATTGAACTGTGGTCCGTTCTGACCATTGAACTGTGGTCCGTTCTGTCCGTTGAACTGCGGTCCCTGAGGTCCGTTCTGTCCATTGAACTGCGGTCCATTCTGCCCGTTGAACTGCGGTCCGTTCTGTCCATTGAACTGCGGCCCGTTCTGGCTGTTGGATTGCGGTCCCTGCGGTCCGAATCCGTTGCTCTGTTCGAAAGAACTTTCCTGTTTTTCGTTTTCTGTCCCATAACTGCCGGAAGCTGTCTGCGCCTCTTGATTCTCCTCCTGGGATGTCTCCTCAGCCTCCTCTACTGGTGCACCGCAAAAAGGGCACACTTTTGCCCCCTCCGGCAACTGCTTTCCACAATGTCCGCAAAATGCCATCTGATTTCCTCCTCAAAAATGAAAATGTGTTTTTCCTGTGTCTAAAAAGATTTTAGCATAATAAAGCGGACATTGCAAACAGTTAATACGCCGTTACTATTCACGGATTAACCCTGAAGCCCATTGCACACAAAGAAAAGCCCGCA
>JBJELA010000089.1:0-2940 GCA_051878915.1 Candidatus Weimeria sp. | reverse complement strand
TCCAAGGGATATCAGCTGACCAAAAAGCCGATACTCCCGACAGAGGAAGAATTAGCAGTGAATAAAAGATCAAAAAGCGCGAAGCTCAGGGTTTTTGTAAGAGCTACGTCAGAAACATCCCAGCCAGTCAGGAGGAGCAGATAAATGAAAGAGACTTTTATTTTTGAAAGAGGATCAGAGGCACACAAATTCGTAACGGAGTCTGAGCATAAGGAGAAGATCAGACAGGATCGTGAGAATCAGCGCAGAAAACGTCAGAGACGCGCCAGCAATAACGCAAGGCTTTTGAGAGTAAAGCGCAGACAGTTCAGGCTGACTATTGCCGCAGCAGTTGTCATTTTCGCGATGTTTGGCGCATTTGTCATGCTTGAAAACAATATCACAGCTTCGATAAAGAATATCTCGGCAACTGAGCAGGAGATCTCACAGTTAAAGGCGGAGAACTCAGCGCTCCTTTCAAAGATAAATACCAATGCCAATCTTTCAGAGGTGAAGAAAAAGGCTATAAACGAGCTTGGAATGAAATACGCCAAGGCCGGACAGATAGAGTATTACACTATGAAGGAACAGGACTATATGAGTGTAGAAGACAAATAGGTTGACTCATGAGTGAATATCGGAAAAGCTATCATAAGAAATACAGAAAAGGGAATAGGATCAACAGAAGAATGCAGGTCACACTTACCCGTATTTTCTTCGTATGCCTGGCCCTTTTTTGCGTTATATTGGTAAGAATCATTTACCTGCAGGCGGCTAAGGGAAAAAGCTACGCAAAGCAGATTTTAGGCCAGATGTCGTATCAGAATACGACTATCCCTTATAAGCGCGGCGATATAGTGGATTCAAAGGGCACGACACTCGCTACTTCGATAGATGTGTACAATGTAGTCCTGGACTGCAAGGCGCTGAAGGAACAGTCGGAATTAAAGAAATACAAGGACATCATTTCGACGACGGCGAAGTATGTGCACAAGTATTTCCCGGATATAGACGAGGATGATGTGATAAACGCGGTAAAGAAGAGCCCGAACAGCCAGTATAAGGTTCTCGCCAAAAAACAGAGCTATGAAAAAATGAAAGCTTTCTCTGATTTTTCCGAGACAGACGATGGAAAGAAATCAGTAGCAGGCATCTGGTTCGAGAAGGAGTACGAGAGAAGCTATCCGTACCCGACGCTCGCGTCTCAGCTGATAGGATTTGTAGCGTCAGGAAATACGGGCGTCACAGGCCTTGAGAGCGAATACAACTCAGTCCTCAATGGAACAGACGGAAGGTCTTTCGGCTATCAGAATGAGGATAACTCGGAGGAGAACAACGTCATCGAGCCGGTAAACGGAAATACCATACAGACATCGATCGACGTGATGACGCAGCAGACCGTAGATCAGGCCATCCTGAAATTCAATAAGAAAATGGCAAAGGCAGCCGGAAATGGAAAGAATGGTTCCAGATATACAGCGGCCCTCGTTATGAACCCGAATAACGGGCAGATTTACGCGATGGCGACCTACCCTACATTTTCACTTAATGATCCAAGAAACCTGTCAGGAGTCGATCTGGAAAAAGATGAAGATGAGTTGACTGATGAAGAGAAGCTTGACGCGTTAAATGACCTCTGGCAGAACTACCCTGTAAGCCATACCTACGAGCCCGGTTCTACCTTCAAGCCGTTTACCATAGCAGCAGGCTTTGAGACGGGTACACTTAAGAAGACAGATACATTTTTCTGCGATGGCGGCCAGAGTTTCGCGGGAGATGTCTACGTCAGATGTGAGTCTTCACACGGACTCGAGACTATCAGAAAAGCGCTGATGGATTCCTGCAATGACTCCCTGATGCAGATCGGTAAAAAAGTAGGGGCAAAGAATTTCGCGAATTATCAGCATCTGTTCGGTTTTGGACAGAAGACCGGTATAGACCTGCCTGGTGAGCCTCGTACAGCAAGCCTTCTCTATACAGAAAAGCAGCTGGCAAGTCAGCCTATCAACCTCGCGACAAACGCTTTCGGACAGAACTTCAATACGACGATGGTACAGCTCGCGAGCGCGTTCTGTTCTCTGATAAATGGAGGAAATCTCTACAAGCCGACTATAGTTTCGAGGATAGAGGATGATGCGGGAAATACTGTTTCACAGACTCAGCCGGAGCTTCTTAAAAAGACGGTTTCAAAGGATACCTCGGATACCCTTAAAAGCTACCTGAAGTCAGTAGTTACAGGAGGTACCGGAGTCACGGCTCAGGTAAAGGGCTACTCGATAGGAGGAAAGACAGGAACAGCAGAAAAACAGCCTAGAAACAAGCACAACTATCTGGTTTCTTTTATCGGATTCGCGCCTGTGGATAATCCGAAGCTTGTGGTATATGTCGTAGTTGATGAACCGAACGCAGCGGATCAGGCTCATTCCAAATATGCTCAGGAAATCGCGCATGATATTTTCAAAACCCTTCTTCCGTATTATAATATAGAGAAGGAAAATACTAAAAAGTAAAAAGGAGAACTGAATGTTTCAGATAGTTGTACCACTTATAGTATCATTTGCGGTTACCGTTCTGCTTGGACCGGTCATCATTCCATGGCTTAGAAAATTACACGCTTCTCAGACAGAAAGAGAGTACCTGAAAACCCATGTGGCAAAGAACGGGACACCTACGATGGGTGGGATCATGATCCTTGCGGGACTCCTGGTGGGAACGCTTATCAGTGCTGCGAAGTACCCGAAGATCCTTCCGGTATTAGTGCTTGCTATAGGCTTCGGACTCATAGGATTCTTAGATGATTTTCTGAAGGTTGCCCTCCATCGTTCCGATGGACTGCTGGCCTGGCAGAAGATGCTTCTGCAGATAGTCGTTACGACTATTTTTGCGGTGTGGCTGATAAAATTTACTGACGTAGATCTTTCCATAATGATTCCTTTTACAGCGCAGAAGCTGGTTACGATA
>JBJELA010000088.1:0-2942 GCA_051878915.1 Candidatus Weimeria sp. | reverse complement strand
ATTATCGTTCTAATAAACGTACTAAAGTCCTTTTTCTGTGTCATCAGCTAAGCCTCGTAAAGAATTCCTCCGGCTCTTCACCGGCAAAAATCCTGTGCATATCTTTAATGATCTCAGCGCTCTTATCTACAGACTGGTAGAGACTCTCACTGGTCTGATAGACCTCTCCCGTGGAAACGGCCTTGAAATCTTTAAAAAGACTGTTTACTTTTATCAGGTCAGAAACAGATGAGAAGCCGCCCTCAATCGTCGTATTGATTATCAGCACATCAGCATCCTTCGCAGTCTTGTAGAACTCCTCAAAGGTAATATTCACCTGCGCGGAATGGCTGTCCTTGTTGGGATTCTCGATGTCAGTAAATACGTAGCTTCCGCCAGCGTCTTTGATCATCGCGGGTATATAGTCAGTCGAGGTCCTTACGACAGGATTCCCTGATGCGTCGATTGAGAAAAAAGCGCAGGTTTTACCTGTTTTTTCAAGGTTGCTTACGTCCTCTATCTCCTTATATTTTTCTTCGAAAAAGCTCTCAGCCTCTTTTTCATTTCCTGTAAGGAGCCCATAGACCTTCACCCACTCCATCCTGGCCTGGGCAGTGGACTCGTAGCTCGAATAGTCTATGAAAACAGGAATACCGAGCTTTATCAGCTTCTCTCTTACAGCCGGAGTATGAAGAATCATGGTAGACTCGACAGCGAGAGGAACATTGTTTGATTTCAGAAGCTCATAGTCAGGGGCGGAATACTTCCCCGCAAACTTAATGGTGCCTTTTTTCATCGCGTCCCTTATCTCAGGCACGTACCAGTCTTCACTTTTTATGCTTGAATAACCAATTTCACCTATCGCATTGATTGCACGAAAATCTGCACCGGCTGCAGTCGCGGCGAGATAGATGTTGGAAACACCCTGAGTGATAACAGTAAGCTCGTCACTGAACTCGGATTTAACCTCATCCACAGAGAAATCCTCAGGGCAGATCAGGTAATTCTGATTTCCGTTGATGACAAGAAGCTTTACAGTCCTCCCGTACTTCTGGAACTCAGAAATCCTGAACATCTTTGCAGCGGTATTGTCCTCGTATCGTACGAACTTAAAGCCCTTTGAAGTGAATTTTTTCAGAAATTCCTGTTCATTGACGTCACTTGCCGACGTTTCCGTGGAGTTATAGACAAATTTCTTTGTCCCTGAGGTAGGCAGCAGTGAACATCCTGTAAAAATCAACGCCACCGAAATAATCAGCGGGAAAAGTCTTTTAATCATCTGACTTTGCCTTCTTTGCCTTCTTTTTCTTCCTTGATGCCCTGATTCCGATGACAATCCCGACCACAAAGCAGGCAATCATCACAGGGATAGCCACATACTTTACATTTGAGCCGCTGCCACCGGTTCTTTCAGCCTTCGCTGTGTCAAAGGTTATGGTGTACTCTATCTCGTACGGCTTGCTCATGGCAGTCGTATCGCCAATCACATCAACTGGCTTTGATATATCATCTATCGGGATCTCAAAGGTTGAGTTACCGCTCTTGTTGGTCTTTAAGAATTTCTTCCCGTCAACCTTCATATAGTCGTAATAAGGAGAGGACCAGACGATCTTCGCGGTAGTCTCGTTTTTTTCCACATGAACGTCGGCAGGAGATTCTATGCCGGCTCTCCCGCTTCCGCCTTTAAGCGTTACAGGTATCTGATAATCTCCATCCTTTAATACGTCACTCATTTGCTTTCCTCACTTCCTGTGTGATATTATTTCCTCCTTCGCTCATCCACTCCCTCACGAATTCGTCGAAATATGACAAAGGCTTATCGCCGGTAACTATCGAGATAAAAGCTTTTTTTTCCAGTTCAGTCAGCTGCCACCAGTTGCTTCTCATGGTTTTTGTCTCGGAAAAATAGACCGATTTCACCTCTTTTACCCTCTCATCAGAAATCTTGTGTGCCGCGGTAATCCTCGATGTATAGACTGCCCAGTCTTTCGGATCCGTGTTCTTTTCCGACTCGTTTTTTTTCAGATAGTTCTGGCACGCCTTATAGTAAGAGCCCTCCAGGACAGTCAGATCAGATTCATCCTCTCCAAGAGACAGAACGCCGTTCAGATGATTGTAACAGGTGGAGAGAGAATTCTTGAAGTCCACATTTATCCCCAGGGGATTTGCGGTTACATCGACATTGCCGGAATAATAGCTCTCCAGCTCACTGGTCCTTTCATCACCGTAAGGCATGAAGTCATACAGGGCTGACACGATCTTCATGATTATCTCAGGATACCTGAAGCCCTTTCTTACAACAACAAAGCTGCCATTTGGATTCTGTGACGCGAATGAGGTATCACCATTCTCGTCAGTAGAAATCAGATACGGCCTCCAGTCCGCCTCAGGATCCTTTGAAACCGCCTCCATAAGCGGAGTGTTTGGAGACCACCACGGTCCAAAAAACGCACCGCAGCGTCCGCTTACTATCAGATCAGTGATATTGTCTGAATCACGGAACAGAAAATCATTATCAAGAGTACCATCCAGATACATCTCATGCAGATACTCAAGCGCTTTTTTCGTCTCAGGCTGAATAGAGCCATAGACCAGCTGTCCGTTTTTTTCTATCCAGTGACATGGATATGATCCGAATGATGAAAAAATAATATCCATCTGGTATTCCTGTGAATTACCGCTCACTCCGTAGAGCGCCGGCTCTGTCACCAGTCCGGTGGTCTTTCCTTCTCCATTGCCTCCCGGATCCTTCTCCATAAACTCTTTTACTATTTCCCTTACATCGGAAACAGTCTTTGGAGTAGACAGGTTTAATTTTTTCAGCCAGTCATAACGGAGCCATAAAAGCGAAGGACCATCATCGATATTTGTCTCAGGCAGGGCATAGAGCTTGTCATCGACACGTGCCTTATCAAGAATAGTATCTCCATAGGAGGCATAGATATTCTTCACATGGACTGAGG
>JBJELA010000087.1:0-2944 GCA_051878915.1 Candidatus Weimeria sp. | reverse complement strand
ATTCCCACCATGATCAGAGCCAGAATGATCCACGCTGCTGTATATCCGTCAGTAACTATTTTTCCAGAAACAGCAGTAGAAAAAACTTCCCAGGGGCTACTTCCATTGAACCGGTCATACAATCCTGAAAAGCACAAGACCGCAATGGCCGCAAGTATCACATATTTTATCCACGAGAGGCATTCTGAGAGTTTTTCCGGAAATCTGATCTGCTTTATCTTCAGCTTTTTACAGAAAAACACATATATGCCGTGCAGCAGATCTCCGAATGCTCCGAATGCACAGGCATAGCCACAGAAAAATCTGCCGAAGATTATCGTAAAGATAAGAACCGCGATCAGGACCTCCACAAATGAAGTCATTTCAATCAGTTTATGCGCGCCGATCTGAGTAAATATATATTTAACTCCCGCAAAGGCAGTCGAGAATACCGGTGTAAAAAGTATGAAAAAGATCAGCTGGATTACGCCCCTCAGCGCTGCTTTTCTGGTTCTTGTCGAAAGCTTTGATTTTTTCATGAGTCAGCCGCCTTTGAAAGCGCGTTTTCTACCGCACTGATAATACCCTTTGAACTGTAGGTAGCGCCGCTGACGGTGTCTACCGCAGTTCTCTGCGCCTTAACTATCTGTTCTGTCAGTTGACTTGCCATCGAAAAATAAGAGTTGTCTTCACCATCATGAGAAAGCACCTCTATCGATTTTATCCTGTCGTCTGAAATGGTTACTTTTACCTTTATCGGACCTCCAAAGCCCTGGCCGCTTCCCTCATAGCTTCCATCCCTGTACTGCCTAACGGCTTCGGTTTTTTCAGCCGCGTCAGCAGAGGCCTGTGCATAAGCTTTTCTCAGGTTATCCGCATCCTGCTGCCTGCGGGAGATCATGCCATTATAGAAAAATATCATAAAACAGATAAGTATCAGACTCAGTATTCTTGGTGAAAGTTCATGCATTGTTATTCTCCTGACGCGGCGCCTGACAGCGCCTTCTTTACCATACTGATAATAGCCTTTGAAGACCAGGTAGCTCCGCTGACAGTGTCCACCCCGTCAGTTGTATTCCTGGTCTTCAGCTGTTCTATAAGTCCAGGTTTCTTTGAAGTGCCCTCCAGAGCTCGTCTGATAAAGTCCGCATCGTTATTTATGTATCCGTCTCCGCTTCCTTTAACATTCGTCAGATCTGAGATTCTTCCATCCTTAATAATGAGATCCAGGGTAATTGTGTACGGATCAAATGCTTCAAACTCATCCGGCTCTACATTTCCGCTTAAAGAATAGGTGCCGTCTGTGTATCTGTATTCAGTGCCCTGTGAGGAGTCATTATCAGAGGTACCGGTATCCGGATTATCTTTGTCAGTATCTTCATCTGAGGAAGAATCGGATGTCGATTTTTTCGATGCCTGATCCTTTGTTTTTTTATCTGAATTTTTGGAAATAGAGGTTTTCTTTTTTGAAGAAGCTGTCCTGGCTGAACTGGAACCATCTGCGGAAACATCTGCTTTTTTCAACGCAGAATTAACAGCTTCTATAATTCCTCTTGAACTGTATGTAGCGCCACTGACAGCATCTATTCCAGATGTGCCATTTTTCGATACGATTTCAGACAGCAGCGCAGAAGCTTTTTTGAAAAAAGCCGGCGTGTCATTGTGGCTTAAGACAGATATGGATTTGATCCTGCCATTTTTTACAGTGACAGAGAGAGTCGTAGTGCCGCCAAAGCCCTGACCAGTACCTGTATATGTACCGTCCTTAAGTCCCTCAGGGGTTTTTACGGATGCAATATTTACAGTCTCTGTGCCATTACCACCCGCCTGAACAGTGGCTGTTTCCGTTTCACCGGAGCTGGCGGTAGTCTGTCTACCGGCGTCTGAAGAAGTGGTAATGGATGATGTATTTCTGCCTGTGGCATTCCCTGAAGAAGATGCTTCTGTATCGCTTTTTACTACTGGCGGCTTATAGCTGCTCAATGAAACAGCCACACAGACTGCCACAACAATACATGGAATTGTAATAATAAGTTTTTTTAATTCATTAAAAAAATCTGGCCACATTTGTTATGTTCCTCTAACGTCTTGTTAGTTGAATATAACATTTCTGGTCATTGTTGTCAAATATTTTCTGATTACGTGTTAATTTTCATGAAGTTTGAACGCAGTTCCAGTCATGACTGCTATCAGCCGCCCTGTATTGTCTGTCACCTCTGCTTCAAGGACTACAGTGGTACGGCCATTTTTGAGGCAATGGCTTCTGGCATAGAGCACGTCACCCTTTGCGACAGAGAGAAAATGGATATTATTATCCATACCGATGACCGAATTATGAAGCTGAGTACCCAGTGCCGAAACCGCCAGATCAGCGAGAGTAAAAATAGCACCTCCCATAACAGCACCAATAGCGTTGCGATGACACGGCCCGATCACAAGCTCTGTAAGAGCATGATCATCATCAAGCTCGATGAGCTTAACCCCGTTTTCGGTTGCAAAACGGTCATTTTGAAAATAAGCAGATGCTTCCTCTACGTCTTTGAATGTTCCCATAATAACCACCTAATGAATTTAGAAATGTAACTACTTCTCTTTGTCAGATCTTTTTCACCGGTCATACTTATCAGTACGAAAAAGAAATAATGATATTCTCTGCATATGGCAGACAGCCAGTCTCATCATCAGATGCAGAATCCTTATTCATCATCAAAAAAAGAATAATCTCTGTCGTGAAGAATGTCAATAATCTGTTTCACGAGCGAAACCCAATATCATACGTAAAAGGTTTGCAGAGCTTGTTATTTTCCACAATAAAAAACAATCCCGCATCAAAGGCAGTTTCATCATTGTTAGCTCGTTTTATTTCACTTTTTATTTTTTTATATGAGCTTTTCTTAATTTCATCTATACTTAGTGTCTGCTGATTAACTCTAAAAGTGCCTTTTTTCTTGAAAAATCAAGGGTT
>JBJELA010000086.1:0-2951 GCA_051878915.1 Candidatus Weimeria sp. | reverse complement strand
CAGCTGGGAGAGCATCTGCCTTACAAGCAGGAGGTCATAGGTTCGAGCCCTATAGGTCCCATTTAGAAACATTTATGTTTCTGTGGCGAGATAGCTCAGTTGGCTAGAGCACGCGGTTCATACCCGCGGTGTCAAGAGTTCGAGTCTCTTTCTCGCTACTGCTGTTAAGGGCTGTTGCATCTGTGATGTGACAGTCTTTTTTGTTAGCGAGGTATTTTTTATGAGAATAGGAAACGGCTATGATGTCCACCAGCTGACAGAGGGCAGAGACCTTATTATCGGTGGCGTGAATATCCCATATGAGAAGGGCCTTCTGGGGCATTCGGACGCAGACGTGCTTCTTCACGCGGTAATGGATGCGCTCCTTGGGGCGGCAGGCCTTGGAGACATAGGCCTTCATTTTCCCGATAATGATGATAAGTACAAGGGAGCTGATTCGAGAGGGCTTTTACGAGAAGTCAGGCAGATGCTTCTGGATAATGGCTATGTGGTCGGAAATATCGACTGCACCATTATCGCGCAGGCACCAAAAATGCGTCCGTATATAGAACAGATGAAAAAAAATATTGCATCTGACCTCCAGATAGCGGATAATATGGTAAATGTCAAAGCTACAACAGAGGAGCACTTAGGCTTTACTGGCCGGGGTGAAGGGATTTCTGCACAGGCTGTCTGCGTCATAGACTCACTTTATGAGGCGGGAACACCGATAGGCGGCGGCTGTGCCAGATGCGCCGGATGCCCGAAGGTAAGTTAGTTCAAGGAGATTTTTTATGATTAAGATTTACAACACGCTTACGAGAACAAAGGAAGAATTCAAGCCTATAGAAGAGGGTAAAGTCAGTATGTATGTCTGCGGACCTACAGTCTACAATTACATACATATCGGTAATGCCCGTCCTATGATAGTTTTTGATACAGTCAGGAGATATTTCTTATATAAGGGCTACGAGGTAAACTATGTATCAAACTTCACGGATGTAGATGATAAGATCATAAAAGAGTCCATCCAGGAGAAAAAGAGCGCTCAGGATGTAGCCGAGTTCTATATAGCCGAGTGCAAAAAGGATATGGAAGCCATGAATATCATGCCTGCCACTAAAAATCCACGGGCAACCGAGGAAATCGACGGCATGATAGAGATGATCCAGACTCTTATAGACAAGGGCTATGCGTATGTAGTCTCAGATGGAACTGTCTACTACAGGACCAGGAGCTTCGCGGGATACGGCAAGCTCTCTCACAAGAATATCGACGACCTGGAGGGCGGGCACCGTGATATCAAAGTAACCGGTGACGAAAAACAGGATCCTCTCGATTTCGTTCTCTGGAAGCCAAAGAAGGAGGGCGAGCCTTTCTGGAAATCTCCATGGTGCGAGGGAAGACCTGGCTGGCATATAGAGTGCTCAGTCATGTCAAAGAGATATCTCGGAAACACTATCGATATCCATGCCGGCGGAGAAGACCTTATTTTTCCACATCATGAGAATGAGATAGCCCAGTCTGAGGCTGCGAACGGAGTACCGTTCGCCCACTACTGGATGCACAACGGATTTTTAAATATCGACAACAGAAAAATGAGCAAGTCCCTCGGAAACTTCCTTCTGGTAAGAGAGATTCTAAAGCGCTATAACCCGGATGTCCTGAGGTTCTTCATGCTCTCGGCTCAGTACAGGAGCCCTCTGAACTATTCTGAGGACCTTATGGAGTCAGCAAAGAGCGGCCTTGAGAGAATCAGGACCTGCGGCGACAGATTAAATGATCTTATCGCAAACGCTCCTGCAGCACAGATGTCAGAAGAGGAGGACGCGCTTCTCGACACCACGAAGGAATACGTAACTGATTTCGAGAACGCTATGGACGACGACTTCAACACAGCAGACGCCATAGCTGCCATCTTCGAACTTGTAAAGTTCGCGAATACAAAGCTTGACGAGGACAGCTCCTCTGAGATCCTTATGAATGTATATCAGAAGATTGAAAGACTCCTCGGTGTTCTAGGCCTTGAATTCACTGTAGAGAAGGAAGATGTAGACCAGCAGATCCGCGACCTGATTGAGAAACGCCAGCAGGCAAGAAAGGACAAGAACTTCGCTCTTGCAGATCAGATCAGGGACGAGCTTCTGTCACAGGGAATTGAGCTTCTCGATACGAGAGAAGGAGTCAAATGGAAGAGGGTATAAGTGCTATCCGAAGTACCTTTGACATACCTGAGCGTGACTTAAAGACATATTCGCCGTTAACCCTTGCTTTTTTAGGTGACGGTGTGTTTGAAATCATAGTCCGTTCTATTGTCGTAGCCGGCAGAAATGTCTCCCCATCGAGACTTCACAATGCTTCGGCTCATATAGTCAAGGCAGCTTCGCAGAGTAGAATCGCCGAAGCCATAGAGCCTGACCTGACTGAGGTGGAGGCTGATGTATTCAGGCGGGGCAGGAATGCCAAAAGCTATACCCACGCTAAAAACGCGTCTGTTTCAGATTACAGGATTGCTACCGGGTTTGAGGCTCTTCTCGGCTATCTGTATCTGAATAAAGAAGACGAGCGGATTTTAGAGCTTGTAAAAACCGGACTATTAAGGACCGGCCTTCTGTCCGATAAGACCGGAGATTTTGAGGAAAAAAATCATGCATGACGAAAGTACGATAATTGAGGGAAGAAATGCTGTTCTTGAGGCTCTGCGTTCTGATACGACAGTTGAGAGGATTTTTGTTCTGAAATCGAGCTTCGACGGTCCGATTCACACTATCCTCCGTGAAGCCAGGAAACAGGGAATACGTACAGACCTCGTAGACAGGGCAAGACTCGATGAAATCTGCCCTGATAAAAAGCATCAGGGAGTTATAGCCTATGTGGCTGCGTTCTCGTATTCTACAGTTGATGACATACTTGAAAAATCAAAGGAAAAGGGTACGGATCCTTTTATTTTTATCCTTGATGAGATAGAGGAT
>JBJELA010000085.1:0-2963 GCA_051878915.1 Candidatus Weimeria sp. | reverse complement strand
TTACAGCCTTTATCAGGAAATACACTGATGAAGTAAAGACTGAGAACAACGGTGAGGTCCTTTCAAAGTGCTTTAACTACGCGTCTCAGTTTTACAAGAAGGGCTCGTATGGCGGAGTAGCAAAGGAGAAGAAAAACAAATGAACTGCAGGATTAGAGATATGTATGACCTGACTCATACGATAGCAGCGCCGCTTCTTGGGAAGTTCGAATATCCGTGGGAGGTTCTCCCGCATATCGGAGACTTTATTAAGGAGATCGGGCCAAAGCTCGACAAAAACGTCTATGAGGACAGAGGAGATTTCGTCTATATAGCAAAGTCTGTTAAATTCATAAATGAGGCGACAAACACTATAATAGGTCCGTGTATCATCGGAGAAGACACCGAGGTCCGCCCTGGCGCCTTCATCAGAGGAAACGCCATAATAGGAGCTTCCTGTGTGGTAGGTAATTCTACCGAGATAAAAAATGACATCATCTTTGACAATGTCGAGGTGCCGCACTACAACTACGTAGGCGATTCAGTCCTTGGATTCCACGCTCATATGGGAGCAGGCTCTATAACGAGCAATATCAAGAGCGACCGCACCAATGTCGTTATAAAGGACTTTTCTTCAGGTGAGAAGATCGAGACTGGTTTAAGAAAAATAGGCGCTCTCCTCGGAGATTATGTAGAGGTCGGCTGCAATACAGTCTTAAATCCCGGAAGTGTCGTAGGACCTCATTCGACTATCTATCCTGTCTCAATGATAAGAGGCGTGATCCCTGCAGGCTCTCTTGTTAAGAACCGGGCAGAGCAGGAAATAGTCAGCAAAAACTGAAAATAAAAAAACAAAAGCTGCGGCATCTGCCGCAGCTTTTTTAGTTGGAAAAAGAAAAAAGATTACTTAACATTGACTGTTCTATTTGATTGTACTAAAATGACATTGTTTAGTAAAGTTCTATTTTTTCATTGATGAAATGAAAATATTTCATTATTGAAAAGTGAACATCTGGAAAGGAAAAAGATTAGTGACATTATTATCATACGAGATTTTCCAGACGATCCTTGAACAGGGATCGTTTGCGAAGGCGGCTCAGGTGCTCCATCTGACGCCGTCGGCAATCAGCCATTCTATCTCGTCTATGGAAGAAGAGATTGGCTTTTCGCTCTTTATCAGAGGAAAAAACGGAGTGAAGCTCTCAAGCGCCGGCGAAGAGATAAATCCTTACATACAGAGGATCGTAGCCGCCGAACAGAACTTAAAGCAGGCTGTTTCACAGATGAAGGGCCTCGGTGCCGGAAAAGTAAATATCGGAACGATCAATTCCGTTTGTCTGGCCTGGATCCCTGACATCATAAGGACATTCGGAAAAGAGCATCCTCAGATTGCCGTAGAGCTGTATCAGGGCTCTTACAGCGATGTCGTCGACTGGGTAAGAAACGGAACAATAGATATCGGCATCTTATCAGAAGCCGCTTCAGACGGGCTTCCATTTATCCCGCTGATGGAGGACGACCTGGTCGCTGTAGTTCCGAAGGGATATATGCCGAAGGAGACAAGGGTTATCACGCCTGAGGACCTTAAGGGGCAGCCGTTCGTCATCCAGCAGGACAGCTGTGATATAGATATCATCAAATACCTGGACGAGTACAACCTTCAGGTGCGCGCCAACTGCCATATCCTTGATGACCAGTCTGCAATAGCGATGGTGGAGTGCAAGACAGGCATCCTGCTTATGCCGCGCCTTGGCCTTATTAATCCGCCTGACGATGTAGTCATCTATCCGCTGTATCCGAGACACTACAGAAAGCTGGGCATTGCCTGCCTTTCAAAGGATTTCCTGTCCCCATCGGCGAGAGTCATGACAAAGCACATACAGGACTATGTCGCGCAGATCACAGAAGAATAATCTATGGATACGCAAATTATTGAACTGGACAAGTATTACAGCTGCCTTATGGGAGACTGCCCGATGCACTGCTGCAACGGCTGGACTATCCCCGTCGACGGCGAAACCTGGAGCCGTATCGAAAAGGACAGAACAGATACCGGAGAAAGACTCAGAAAGCATATTACCGGAAAAAGTGACGACGACCGGCAGATAAAAAAAGTCTTCGGCCGCTGTCCTTTTCTTACGGAAAAGAAGCTCTGCGGCGTTCAGTGCAGCGAGAGGACTGACCTGATGCCTCTGGTGTGCAGGCAGTTCCCTCACCAGGTGCTTGACCTGGGTGATAAACGTGAGGTAACTGACTATCTGTCGTGCTATTCGGCTGCAAGGGCTTTCTGCGAGCATCCGGACAGCGTTTATTTTTCAAAGGGTGGAGAACAGTTCGAATCCTATTACATCATCGAAAACAGAGATGAACCATTTCTGGAATTCCTTCTGAGTGAGAGAAAAAAGCTTTTAGATATCATAGCTGACACCTCACATGAGCTTCCGCTTGTTTTTTCAAGTGTCTATGCCTATGCCGCGGCGACGAACACGAAGTATTTAAGCAATGAGTCTAGGTCCGCCGTATCAGAGGTAAAATTCAGCTTCAACCCTGATGACTGGGGCGCGTTCGCAGTTCCGGACGGCACGGAATACGCGTTTTTTCCGGTAGCCATGATGGATAAATGCATTCTGAATCTGGTGAACTATGGTTATCTGTTTCTCAGGAACAAAAGGCTTTACCGGCTTATAAAAAAATACGGAAAGCTCTTCGGAGACCTCTATGAGGGAGAGGCGGAGCGGTGGCTTGATGAAAAAATAAAAGCTCTCTATGAAGCTGATCCGTCTTTTAAAAAGCGGCACAGGAATTATTTTTACTATACTATGATCCAGCTGTATCCTCTGGCGTACGAGAGCTATTTCTGGCAGAGGCAGACGCTGCTTTCAATCTTTTACACGGAGCTCCTTATGATATTTGATGTTACGGAGTTCGTGAGTTCGGGGAAAGCTCCGGATATGGAAACACAGATCCTTGACCTGTGCTGCCTT
>JBJELA010000084.1:0-2968 GCA_051878915.1 Candidatus Weimeria sp. | reverse complement strand
GTGATATCGAGTATCTCTGGAATGTGCTTCTGATGATAATCATGTACTTATCGGCTATTTTCTACCCGGTAGAGAGAATTGAGAAGCATCATCTGATGTGGCTTCTTCATCTGAACCCGCTCTACTGCATCATCAACCTGTTCCGTGGGGGCCTGATGCACTACAGCAATTCGCTGTGGGAATACGGGTATCCGTTGATTTTCGGACTGATCTGCTTTGTCATCGGATTCATAGCTATGAAGAAAAAACAGGACGAGTTTATTTTACATCTGTAATTGAGGTATATATATGCAGCCAACAGTTGAAGTGTCGCACCTCGGAATGAAGTTCAACCTGAGCCAGGAGATGCACGACACCCTTAAAGATTATTTCATAAATCTGTTTGCCCATCATCAGAAGATGAAAAAGGATGAGTTCTGGGCCCTTTCGGATGTGAGCTTCAAGCTTTACCCTGGAGACAGGCTCGGTATCCTCGGTCTGAATGGCGCCGGAAAGTCTACCATCCTTAAGGCTATCGCCGGTGTCTATCATCCGACGACACGCTATGTAAAGAAAAAAGGAAAGCTGGCACCTCTGCTCGAGCTCGGCGCAGGCTTTGAGCCACAGTATTCAGCGCGTGAGAATATTTTTCTCTATGGCTCTATCCTGGGATATAAGAAGGAGTTCATCCAGTCGAAGTTCGATGAGATAATCGACTTTGCGGAGCTCCGTGATTTCATAGAGGTTCCAGTAAAAAACTACTCATCAGGTATGAAGAGCCGTCTCGGCTTCGCTATCTGTACTGCCGTAAACCCTGATATCCTTATCCTTGATGAGGTCCTCTCTGTCGGTGATAAGAAATTCCGCAGAAAATCAGAGGACAAGATCATGAGTATGTTCGACGGCAATGTAACAGTTCTTTTCGTCTCACACTCTCTGGACCAGGTCCGCCGTATCTGCAACAAGGCTATGATCCTTGACCACGGCCATCTGAAGTGCTTTGGAGATATTAATGACATCGCGCCTATCTATGAGCAGATGACTCAGGAGGATCCGGAGGAGATCGCAAAGCGTGAGGCAAAGGCCCGCGAAGCCCGCGCGAAGAAGCTCCGCGCTTCGAGAATGACAAAGGGCCGCGACATCATCCGTATGACGAATAACCTCTCCCTTACTCCGGAGGAGGCGATGGCTGCTCTGGACATCCCTGAAGAAAAGTACGGCGTCTACAATGATGTTATTAAAGAAATTGAGGAAAAGGAGGGTATGCTTACCAAGCAGGAGGCCATGAAGCAGGCCGCCGCGGAGGAGGATGAGATAGACCGCGAGGCTACCTTCCCATCATTAGAGGAGCAGCAGGCAACCGGCGACTCGGATGACTGACCGAAAGCATGTAGGTGAGGACGAGCCGAAGGCGAAGTTCGAGCCACATGCGAGGTCGTTCTTCGAGATTAGCGACCCGCGAGCCGGAGGCGAAGCGGGAGCTTAACGAGAAGAACTTCCGCTTAAAAAAGCTTCGAGACGAGTGCTGCGGCAGCAGCCGGAATTTTTGCTTGACACCCACGTTTTCACGCGCTATAATAACTAGGCGTGCGTAAAAACGCGGGTGTTTTTTGCGCGTAAAAACGTACAGTATTTTTTACAGGAGGTGAAATAAATGCCAACATTTAACCAGTTAGTGAGAAAGGGCAGACAGACTTCTGAGAAGAAGTCAAACTCACCGGCTCTGCAGAGAGGCTTCAATTCATTAAAGAAGCGTCCTACAGATACAGCATCACCGCAGAAGCGTGGTGTCTGCACAGCGGTAAAGACTGCCACTCCTAAGAAGCCTAACTCAGCGCTCAGAAAGATCGCCAGAGTTCGTCTTTCAAACGGAATCGAAGTTACTTCTTATATCCCGGGTGAGGGACACAACCTTCAGGAGCACTCTGTTGTATTAGTCCGTGGCGGCCGTGTAAAGGACCTTCCAGGTACCAGATATCACGTCATCCGTGGAACACTTGATACTGCCGGTGTTGCTGACAGAAAGCAGGCTCGTTCAAAGTACGGCGCAAAGAGACCTAAGAAGTGATCTTAAGTCAGACCGTATTTTTTAGTAACGAGCAAACACATCGGAAGTATTTCATTTTTATGGAATAATGGTTTGTTGGTGTTTATTTTTCAAATAACCCAGCACGCACACATTTTTTCATGAACTGTGAGTACCTACGATCTAATCAATCCCATGATTAAGGAGGGAAGCAGACGTGCCACGTAAAGGACATACAGTAAAGAGAGATGTGCTTGCAGATCCTATTTACAATTCAAAGATCGTCACCAAGCTCATCAACAATATCATGCTCGACGGTAAGAAGGGTGTTGCCCAGAAGATCGTTTACGGAGCATTTGAAAAAGTAGCAGACAAGACCGGTAAGCCGGCTCTTGAAGTATTCGACGAAGCTATGAACAACGTTATGCCTGTACTTGAGGTTAAGGCAAGACGTGTCGGTGGTGCTACTTATCAGGTACCTATCGAGGTCCGTCCTGACAGACGTCAGACATTAGGACTCAGATGGCTTACATTTTTCTCAAGAAAGAGAAGCGAGAAGACCATGGTAGACCGCCTCGCAGGCGAGATCATGGATGCTGCAAACAACACAGGTGCAGCTGTAAAGCGTAAGGAAGAAATGCACAGAATGGCAGACGCAAACAAGGCGTTCGCTCACTACAGATTCTGACCGGAAGCATGCAGGTGAGGACGAGCCGAAGGCGAAGCCTGAGCTTAACGAGAAGAACTTCCTTATTAACAGCGTTTTACTTTCATTTTTAAGGAGAAACAATGTCTGAAAGAGAATACCCACTGGAGAGAACCAGAAATATCGGTATCATGGCTCATATCGATGCAGGTAAGACTACATTGACAGAGCGTATTCTTTATTATACCGGTGTTAACTACAAAATTGGTGAGACCTACGAAGGTACATCCACAATGGACTGGATGGAGCAGGAGCAG
>JBJELA010000083.1:0-2978 GCA_051878915.1 Candidatus Weimeria sp. | reverse complement strand
GTCCGCGCCGTTTACTGTTGAAGGCATAAGGATAAGGTAGCTGACAAGTGAGATGATGCCTGCCGGAAGTGCAGGTATTTCCTCATTTTTCACATAGGTAAACGCGATACCGATTGAAGCAATGATTCCGATGATGCCGAATGACGAGTTGCTGATCTGGTTGAAGAACGGTGTAAGCCCTGCCTTTGTGAAGGCGTCTGTAACTGCCGTTACCGGAAAATTCGCCAGCAGCATGAAGAGGGCTCCGATCATGATCATCGGCATCGAATACATGATACCATCCTTTAAAGCTCTCATTGCCTTTGTGTTGATGAATGCCATTATTCCCGGCATTACCTTGTCATTTAAGAAATCCTTCATGATGATCCACCTCACTTTCCTGCCAGCTGAAGCGCAAAACGCATTACCGCGTCACCGTCGCATCTGCCATACTCCTTCATCGGGATCACATCCATCGCAACTCCTGCGGATGCGCAGAGCGGTCTCACCTTTGCCTTCATGTAACCCACCTGAGGTCCAAGCAGGGCCACATCTATTCCTTTTATACGGTCATTAAGTTCTCCTATCGGATAGGCTGCTATATCAGCGTCTAACCCCTCCTTCTTTGCAGCCATCTTCATCTTGCTTACCAGAATACTGGTCGACATTCCCTGATTACAGAATAAACGAACTACAAACATAGCTTTTCCTCCTCACTTTGTGTGTGCAGCAGGCCTATTTTCCTGTCCTTCCGGCCTGCCTTCTTGTTTTCAGTTTCCATCAGTGACGTCCTGATCTCTTATCTGATAATGCTATATTACTATCAAACGACTGATAACTCCATAGGAAAAATTGCCATAATGATTCCGGTAAAAATCTAAAATCTAAATAAAGCAGCGGGGAATTTCATCCTCGCTGCTTATATCCAGAAGTATCTGCAGGGCCTCTGGTCCCGATGTTTTTAAATTAAATGACGACTGCCAGATCCGCTATATGCGCTCCCTCCTTCAGTGCCTTCGTATAGATCGAAGTGCAGATCCGGTATCTTCTGAACTGGTCTTCAGCAGACCTGGCATCGCCGTATACCTTCCATGTCCCGGTAAGCTTGTATCCGGCTCTCGGATCATGAATGAATCCTTTGACATCCTCTAACGGATATCCTAAAAAAATACCTACCTCATGCGGAAATGCGCCACCGCTGAATCTTTCCGCCAGCTGCGCCACCATTCCGGCTGTGCCTGTAAGCCTGTAGCCCAGACTGATCAGGAAAGCCGAAGCCTTTTCAATATCCCGCTGCAGCAGGGCCGGCCTGTACAGATAAACTACAGCCGCGTCTTCACCGATATAGAGAGGCACGGCAATTATACCCGCTCTCCTTACCGACCGGTTTAGTCCGGCCATCTCCCGTATCAGTTTCTTCCGGTCCTTAAAAGTCACCCGGAACAGGCTTCCGGTCTTTATTCCTGCCAGGGTAGGTGCAGAAAGTCCTACTATCATCTCCTCCGACATATCTTTAACCTGCCAGGGCCTTGCCTAAAGCCTCACACTCCGCGACTGCTGTATCATCAGGCGCCTCGTTGGCAATGACGGTAGAAACGACATTAACACCATTATCTGAGGCGTCGCCTTTCCAGGATTCCATCCACTCTCCGCCTCCCCAGCCGTATGATCCGAACAGTCCGACCGGCTTGCCGCCGAGTGAGCCCTTTACCTGATCCCACATAGGCTGGAATTCTGACTCCTCTAAAACCTCGCTTCCCATAGCAGGGCATCCGAAGGCAATAGCGCTGTATCCTCCGGCATCAGCTGCGGAAAAATCAGCAGCATCTATCAGCGCGGCATCAGCTCCGGCCTTTTTTGCTCCGTCAGCAACAGCATCAGCCATAGCCTTTGTATTGCCTGTTCCAGACCAATAAACAATTGCGATCTTACTCATAGTATCTCCTTTCAGTAATCCATTTGTTAGTTTATGCTAACTATGAGTATTATCGCATTTTTTGTTAGGCATGTCAAACATTTTTTGCAGATTTCCTGCAAATAGTTTTCCAGTGCAGGCATCCGCTTTTTCTCATTACCTGATAAAATTGGTCTGCGGCTTCTTACCCTTCTCTGGCTGCGTCACTCCGGCCTTTCTTCCTGCTTCGATGCTCTTCATGATCCAGGCCAGATTTTTGCCCAGCTGCTTTAAGGTATAGACACCCTCCTGATCCTGCATGACTTCCTCAGGTTTATTGCCGTGAACCATAGTCCAGTAGCACGATGTGACGATCGGCATCTCATTTATGGAAGGATATTTGGCAAGGATATCAAGAGTTGCTGTAGTGCCAGCACGTCTTGCTGAGGCTACGACTGCAGCCGGCTTATGGTTGAGCTCTGCTGACGCAGCGCCGAAAAGTCTGTCAAGGACCACCTGCACCTCGCCGGTAGCTGAGGCATAATACACCGGAGAACCGAACACGAATCCGTCGGCCTCTGCGCACTTTTCCCTGAGTGATTTTACCAGCTCGTCTATGCTGCCGTTCAGCGCATCCTTTCCGACAAATACTATCTCCGAATCAATACCATCTTCCTTAAGTGACTCTGCCACGATATTCAGAGCTGTGTAAGTGCAGCCTGATTCCCTGCGGCTTCCGTTGATCATTAAAACCTTCATGTATGCTCCTTTCATCTGTATCTGCTGCCTGTTATTGTCCCGCTCTTTATCATACTGCCCGCATTTTACCGCTCGTGCACTTTTTTGCCTGTGATATGCTCCGGAGTTATCTCCAGGATCTGCACCCGGTCCCTGTTCCTCTCGAGATCATCCCTGTAAAACTCCTCCTGTTCCGGATATATATGCCTGGCCAGCTCCATTGCAGATTTCAGGACCTTCTCCCTGTCTTCCACCAGCTGTATCTTTCCGAATACGATAACACTGTTCACATAGAGCGCAAAATCATCATTCTGCTTAGGAAGATCTTCGATCACTGTAAAAGAGACCTTATCACATTTTTTCAGCG
>JBJELA010000082.1:0-2980 GCA_051878915.1 Candidatus Weimeria sp. | reverse complement strand
CGTTGAGGAAATCCATAAGGAAGCTGAGTACGAAGACAAGAAGAAGGACGACGGAACCACTGAAAAAGTTCTTAAAACTCCCGCAAAGGATAAGCTTAAGATCGTAAAGAGACCGGTTCCGATAAATGATATCCATCCGCTCTGGACAAAGACACCGTCAGAGTGCAGTGAGGAAGAGTACAAGGAATTCTACAGAAAAGTCTTCATGGACTATCGTGAGCCGCTCTTCTGGATCCATCTGAACATGGATTATCCGTTCAATCTCAAGGGTATCATCTACTTCCCGAAGATCAACTCAGAGTACGATTCGATCGAGGGTACGATAAAGCTTTACAACAATCAGGTCTTTGTCGCTGATAATATCAAGGAGGTAATCCCAGAGTACTTCATGCTCCTAAAGGGTGTGATCGACTGCCCGGATCTTCCGCTTAATGTCTCGAGGTCCGCTCTCCAGAATGACGGGTTCGTGACGAAGATCCGTGACTATATCTCGAAGAAGGTAGCTGACAAG
This sequence comes from Candidatus Weimeria sp., assembly GCA_051878915.1. Lineage (GTDB taxonomy): Bacteria > Bacillota > Clostridia > Lachnospirales > Lachnospiraceae > Weimeria. The sequence continues at coordinate 2,469 of JBJELA010000082.1, read as the reverse complement.
CTGATCGGCATGGAAAAGACCGAGAAGGAAACCTACGAGAAGTACTGGGATGATATCAGTCCGTTCATCAAGTACGGCTGCCTGAAGGATGAGAAGTTCTGTGACAAGATGAACGACTACATCCTCTTTAAGGATATCAATGACAAGTATGTGACCCTTCCTGAGCTTCTTGAAAAAGATGCTGCTTCCCACAAGTCAGAGGATGAGAAGGCCGAAGGGGAGAGCGAAGAGAAGAAGGATGAGACTGAAAAGAAAGAAGAAAAGTCAGATGAGCCGGTAAAGGAAGAGGACAAGATAGCCATCTACTATGTAACTGATGTAAAGCAGCAGGGCCAGTACATCGATATGTTCAAGGCAAATGACATGGATGCCGTAATCCTTGACAGAACTATCGATACTTCATTTATCACCCAGCTCGAGCATAGAAATCAGCACTACAAGTTCCTTCGTATCGATGCTGATATTTCAAAGGCTCTCTCTGAAAAGACAGATCCGAAGGAGCTTGAGGATGAGCAGAAGACTCTTGAGGAGATCTTTAAGAACGAGCTGAAGAAGGATGATCTGACGATAAAGGTCGAAAAGCTTAAGACAGAGGATATTGCAGCAGTCATCGGCCGTGATGAGAACATGCGCCGTATGAACGACATGATGAAGATGTACAACATGAACGGCGGCGATATGTCAGATTTCGCAGGACCTGAGACTCTTGTCCTTAATGTCACGCATCCGCTTGTAAAATACCTGAATGAGCACAAGGATTCTGAGAACGCAGGGCTTATAGCTCATCAGCTCTACGACCTGGCAGAGCTTTCAAATCAGCCGCTTTCGCCGGCAGAGATGTCAGAGTTCGTTAAGAGATCGAATCAGATCATGGAGCTTCTTACGAAGTAAGAGCCTGTCGGTCTGTAAGTCTTTGGTCGGGATCAGGCAGAAATGACATACATCAGAATTATCAAAATATTTTCCACAAAAAGGGTGATATAATAAAATATCGCCCTTTTTGTGGTACAATTCAAAATACAAACAGTAAACTTCATGTGCACTTATGTGACAGATTTTTTTCATTAAACGACATTTGCGTGTAACACTATCGAGTCTTTTCACGTCTAAAATAGTAGATGAATTCATCAACAGGGAAACAGTAATACAGAGATACAGGGATGCATGGATGTTGAAAGAATTTGATGAGATATATAAAAGATATGCTAAAAAAATATACGGTTTTCTCTACCGCTTGTCGCGAGATGCCGGTCTGTCTGAGGATCTGTTACAGGAAACTTTCTATCGCGCCATTAAAAATTCCGAATCATTTCAAGGTGACAGCAGTATAGACACCTGGCTCTGCCAGATAGCAAGGAATTGTTACTTCGATTATCTAAGAAAGAACAGAATACAGTTCGAGGATATCGAATTATACTCGGAGCGCATTTCTTCTAATGGTGAAGGCGTGGAAAAACATCTGATTCAAAGTGAGATGAAAGAACGGATTTTTGCTATCTGCAAATTACTGGGAACCAAAGGAGATGTCTTTATTCTGCATGCAGTCAATGAGCTGAATTATGACGAGATAGGTAAACTTTATGATCATTCTGATGTATGGGCAAGGGTTACCTATTTCAGAGCAAAAGACTATATCAGAAAGGAAATGGAAAATGAAGGATATTTCATGTGATGTAATCAGAGATCTGATTCCCCTTTATATCGACGATATATGTAGCGAGCAATCGAAACGATTGATTGAAGATCATATTGATGATTGTGAAAACTGCAGAAAAGCGCTGGAGTGTGCAAGGACCAATATATCCTCAGATCAGTCAGAAATTACCCCAGACGAGCAAGTGGGGCCAGAGAATCCATTCGTTAAGGTAAAGCGAAAACACCGGATATGTGTTGCTGTTGCGATAGTTGTCACTATTTTTATAATGACAGTATTTTGGCTGTTAGTAGAGAATGTTGGTTACTTGAATCAGCATGTCTTTGAAAACAGCTCATTTACTGTATCAATAGATAATGATGATGTCTGGACAGAAATTGGAGATTTCAAAAGTGACGCGCTTGTGTTCAAGCACAAGATAACAAACGATGCGAATAGCACTGGTGGATGTCATATTCGTATAAAGACAGGAGATGATCATGTCATTGATGAATATTATATCAAAAACGGAAACAGTATTTCGGCAAAGTTAAAGCGTGGGAAGAGGTACAGTGTTGAGATAAGGGCTGATAAAGGGCAGTATTTTATTAATATGAACTAACAATCCGGTCAAAAAGAAAGGAAATATTCATCTTACAAGGTTAAGAAAAATGGTCCTGATTTTTGTACAATCTGCATAAAAAAATAATATTTTTTTGTGAAAAATGCTGGATTGAAATAAAAAAATATGTGTGCTACACTGTGTTTATGAGAAGATGTGCTGAAAAATATACAAGGGATTTGTACCGACAACGTGGTTTGGTTCAATAAGATTT
>JBJELA010000081.1:0-2982 GCA_051878915.1 Candidatus Weimeria sp. | reverse complement strand
CTCAAGAGGATCCTGAGCTATAAGCTCCTTCGGCAGGTCATAATAATAATCCTTTGTACTGTATCCTGTTTCCATGTCTTCAGCTTCTAAGTGTTATATCCATACTCTCAAGACGGTTAAGGATGGCGTCCATCGCGTCATTTACATCCGTGTCTGAAAGCGAGCGGTCATTTGCCCTGAAAGTCAGTCTGTATGAGATGGACTTGTATCCGTCTGCCACCTGCGCTCCTTCATAGACGTCGAAGAGCTTTACGCTCTCCAGGTAATCGCCGCCCTCTGCATAGAAGATCTTCTCGACATCACCGGCCAGGGTCTCCTTTGGCATAACGAGTGAAAGGTCACGGGTCGATGCAGGGAAGTTCGCGATTCCGGTGTACTTCCTGTCAAAGTTTGCGAAACGTACTATGTAAGGCATATCGATGACAGCTACATATACGCGGTCCTTGATAGCATAGTTCTTTGCGACTAATGGATGAAGCTCTCCAAGGTATCCGATGACTTCTCCGTCATAAACTATATCGGCGCAGCGTCCCGGATGCAGGTATGGTCTCTTGTCTGAAGGATCGTATGTCACCTTGTCTGACATGCCGACCTTGTCAAGGAACTCCTCGACCACGCCCTTCATACTGTAAAAATCCTCACCATCGCCATAGCTTCCGAGAGTGAACTGCATTCTCTCATCAGGAAGCTCTGTAAGCGGCAGTGACTTTGCGATATATATATTGCCGAGCTCATAGAGGCTTACGTTCTCATTTCTTCTGTTGAAGTTAGTAGAAAGAGATGTAAGGATTCCATTGAGCGGAAGGGTTCTCATGATCGAGAAATCCTCTCCTAAAGGATTTGCGATCTCGATGGCAGCTCTCTCCGGAGCGTCAGCCGGAAGAAGCAGCTTGTCAAATACCTTCCTGCTCTCGAATGAATAGCAGTATGCCTGTGAAAATCCGCAGTACTCCGCTACATCCCTTGCGATATCCTCTATCTCCATCTTATATGACTTGCCGCCTGCTGTAGCTGAAGTCTTTGGGAGAGTCGTAGCGACGTTTGCGTATCCGTAGAATCTGGCTACTTCCTCTGAGATATCAGCGAATGAGAGAAGATCCTGTCTGAAGGTCGGGATGATAAGCTCCTCTGTCTTTTCATCGTATCCAAGTTCTATCTTCTTTAAATACTTAAGCTGCTGCTCCTTCGGGATATCAGTTCCGAGGTACGCGTTAATATGATCAGGCTCGAATTTTACTCTCCACGGGTTTACTTTTTCAGGATAGATATCGATCACTCCGCCGACTACCTCACCAGCGCCGAGCTCCTCTACGAGGTCGCAGGCACGGTTCATGGCGTCGATCGCGTTATTCGGATCGAGGCCTTTTTCAAAAATACCCGATGCCTCTGTTCTGGTTCCGAGTCTCTTTGCTGAGAGACGGATATTTGTTCCATCGAAGCAGGCTGACTCGAACAGCATGGTCTTCACGTCATCTGTGATCATCGAGTTCTCGCCGCCCATGATCCCGGCAAGTCCTACCGGCTTTTCGCCGTCGCAGATCATCAGCATGTCAGAATCGAGCTCATGCTCCTTGCCATCGAGGGTTACGAACTTCTCTCCGTCGGTGGCATTTTTTACAACGATCTTATGATCAGCGATAGTATCGAGATCATAGGCATGCATAGGCTGACCGTACTCTTCCATCACGTAGTTCGTGATATCAACGATGTTATTTATCGGGCGGATACCCTGGCTTCTGAGTCTCTCCTGCATCCACTTCGGTGACGGTGCGAGATGAATATTCTTAACGACTCTTGCTGTATATCTCTTACAGAGGTCGTGATTTTCTACATCGACTGAGATGTAATTGTTTACATCATCAGAATCGCCAACTACCTTTACTTCCGGCGGATTGAAAGGAAGTCCGAAGGTAGCTGCCGCCTCACGGGCAAGTCCCATGATAGAAAAGCAGTCTACTCTGTTGCTTGTGATCTCGTACTCGATAACTACATCATCAAGTCCCAAGTAAGCTACAGCGTCTGCTCCTACCGGCGCGTCATCATCCATTATATAAAGTCCGTTTACCGGCGCGTCAGGGAATACCTCTCTTGATGAGCCAAGCTCCTCGATGGAGCACATCATACCATCTGATTCTACTCCGCGGAGCTTTCCCTTTTTGATCTTTATTCCGCCCGGAGTCTTGCTGCCGTCGTGGCCGCCGGCTACTTTTCCGCCATCTAATACGACCGGAACCTTTGCGCCCTCTGAGACGTTCTGGGCACCTGTTACGATCTGGATTGTCTTATCTCCTACATCTACCTGGCAGATAACGAGGTGATCGGCATCAGGGTGCTTCTCAATCTTCTTTACCTGACCTATTACGATTTTATCCAGGTCCTTGTTTAATACTGTATAGAACTCTACCTTTGAGCCTGAAAGCGTCATTGCGTCACAGAATTCCTGCGGGTCATTGGTAAGTCCCGGCACCATCGACTGGAGCCATTTAAGAGATGTTCGCATTTATTTTTCCTTTCGATCTGTCTGTTTAGAACTGCTGTAAAAATCTGATGTCATTCTCGTAGAGAAGTCTCATGTCATCGATCTCGTACTTTAACAGTGCGATTCGCTCAAGGCCTACACCGAACGCGAAGCCTGAGTAAACGTCCGGATCAATTCCGCTCATACGAAGTACCTTCGGATGTACCATGCCGCAGCCGAGGATCTCGATCCAGCCCTCGCCCTTGCAGAAGCGGCAGCCCTTTCCGCCGCACTTGAAGCAGCTGACATCCATCTCAGCTGATGGCTCTGTGAACGGGAAGTGATGAGGACGGAATTTTACTTTCGTGTCCTCTCCGAAAAGCTTGTGTACGAACATCTCAAGTGTTCCCTTGAGGTCTGAGAACTTGATGCCCTTATCTATGACCATTCCCTCGATCTGATGGAAGGATGGCGAATGTGTGGCATCTACCTCATCAGCCCTGAAAACTCTGCCCGGAGCTATC
>JBJELA010000080.1:0-2991 GCA_051878915.1 Candidatus Weimeria sp. | reverse complement strand
TTTTCCGCGGTATAACCTGCTGATTGCTGAAAATGCGGTTAATCAGCATACACTATATAGATGAGATATCGAGAAAGAGGATATTTGCATCGATTGATACAGCGAAGACTAATGATACGGCTATGCTCCGGGAGGCATATACAAAGCTTAAGGACAGGATCGGTAGAATACCTGAGCCGGAGGATTTTGAAAAATACGGTACTGTTGACATCAGCAAGTATTTTGATAAATTCGGTTCGTACTATAATTTTCTCGTAAAGTATGAAAAGGACTTTAAGGGAAATCTCACCGGACCTGAGCAGGAGGTCATCGGGTTCATTTCTACTAAGCTTACCAGAGGAAAGCGGCCTGAAGAACTGATGATCATTAGGGATATAATCGATGGAAACCTGACAGATTTCAGACTTTCGACCTATTCGGATATGATATTTAAAAAGCTGGGCAGAAGGGAAAAATATGCCGCTCTTCTGTCAGCTGTCAGGAATCTGACGAACCAGTTCGCTAAGGATTCTGACAGGAAAAAATATAGTGACTGTATTTTCCTGAAGAATGACAACGATGGCGGGTATTCAGTTTCACCGGAATTTATTGAAATGCTTAAAAAAGCTGAATTCAGGAAGGATGTAAAGCAGCTTATTGATATTGGAATACACAATTACAGAAGAGATTATAGTGAACCATATAAGGATACGAATTTTGAGCTTTATCAGAAATACACGTATGAGGATGTCTGCCTTCTGATGAATTGGAATAAGAATATGAATGCGCAGAATCTTGGCGGATATTTTTATGATAAAGAGACAAAGCAGCTGCCAGTATTTATCAATTATGAAAAGGCTGATGATGCAATAGCATATGAGGACAGATTCGTATCGCCGGAGAATCTTATTGCTCTTTCAAAACATCCGAGAAAAGTGACTTCTGCTGATGCCGATCATTTTTACAAGAGAACTCCTGAGGATAAGGACAACCGGATCTATCTGTTTATTCGAAAAAATAAGGACGACAACGAGGCAAAGGAGTTTTATTTTCTTGGTGAGATTGAGGCAGAGGGAGAACCAAATCCGGTTAAAATGACGTTTGATGTAACTGATGCGGATGGTAAGGTGACAGGCAGACGTCAGGATGATGCTTTTGAAATCAACTACCGGCTCGATGTCCCTGTCAGGGAAGATATCTACGATTATATAATCAGCTGATTTAAGTATTTTTAAAGGACTTGAAATTAATGAAAACCTTACATGTAGTATGTGCAGTGATAAGAAAAGACGATAAGATTTTTGCGACACAGCGAGGATATGGAGAATTCAAGGATGGCTGGGAGTTCCCGGGTGGAAAAATAGAACCGGGTGAAACCCCGCAGCAGGCACTTGAAAGAGAGATCAGAGAGGAGCTTGATACTGAGATAGAGGTTGGAGAACTGATAGATCAGATAGAGTACGATTATCCGGATTTCCATTTGTCGATGCAGTGCTTCCGGGCTCTGGTCAGATCAGGAAAGCTTAAGCTTCTTGAGGCGGAGGACGCCAGATGGCTTACGGCTGAAACCATCGATTCAGTGGACTGGCTTCCGGCTGACATGGAGCTGGTTAAAAAAATAAAAGCAGCGCTTTAAGGATATCATATTTTTAGTAGAGGAATATTATGTTTCATATAGTTTTGCATGAGCCGGAGATTCCGTTTAATACCGGTGCGATCGGCAGGACCTGTGTGGCGACGGGTTCATCTCTTCATTTGATTTATCCGCTGGGATTTATCATAAATGACAAGTATGTAAAGAGAGCGGGGATGGACTACTGGCCGAAGCTCGATCTTCATGAGTATAATGACTACGATGATTTTCTCGTAAAGCACAGGGAAATTATTTACAACGGAGAAGAGGAAGCTTCGTACTGCGAGGAAACCGGACCGGATGATTTACATGAAAAAGATTGCGTTTATTCGAATCCTGCTGAGAAAATCACCCGCCCGAAGCTCTGGTTTGCGACCACGAAAGCCAGACAGTGTTATTCTGATGTAAAGTTCGGGCCAGATGATTATATCATGTTTGGTAAAGAGTCAGCCGGAATCCCTGAGGAAATTCTTGTAAAGCATCCCAAGGCCTGTATCCGCATTCCAATGCTCGGCGAGACACGTTCCCTGAATCTCTCAAACTCAGTAGCGATAGTTCTTTACGAGGCGCTTCGACAGAATGATTTTATGGGACTTAACGAGAAGGGAAATCTTCACAGATTGAAGTGGGATTATCAGGAATAAGCCTTCACAGAGCAATTTCCAAGAATGTTATCATTCACGGCACCTGAGAATATCAATCATATGATGAAAAACAGACCATATTCTGTTATAATAAAAGTCACGTTCTTTTCAGAATAAAATACAGTGGAAAAAGGAGCTTACATGATCAATCAGAAGTACAAGGACAGACTTTCAAACAAATCTGTTATCAGGGAGCTGGCAGCATATGCCAGAAAGAGAGGCCAGGAGATAGGTTACGAGAACGTATTTGATTATTCGCTCGGCAATCCGTCGGTAGAGACTCCGAAGGAATACAATGACGCGGTGATAAAGATGTACCAGACGATGGACTCGATGTCACTGCATGGATATTCACCTACACTTGGAAATACTCATGCCAGAGAGACTATAGCAGCTTCACTTACAAAGCGCTTCGGGGTACCGTACGAGGCAAAGCACATCTTCCCGACAACGGGTGCGGCAGGCGCCATTGCTCACGCTGTAAGAGCGGTCACAAAGCCAGGAGATACAGTGCTTACCTTCGCTCCGTTTTTCCCGGAGTATATGCCTTATATCAATGACACAGGCGCAGAGCTTCAGGTGGTACCGGCAAATCTTCCTACCTGCCAGGTCAACTTTCCTGAGCTTGAAAAAATGATGACGGAAAATGTTACAGCAGTGCTTATCAACTCCCCGAACAACCCGTCCGGCGCTCTTTATACAGAGGAGACACTTGAGAAGCTCTCAGCTTTCCTG
>JBJELA010000079.1:0-14809 GCA_051878915.1 Candidatus Weimeria sp. | reverse complement strand
TTGAACTTTACTTGACCGCATAATTGCGAATAATGACTTAATCAGCAGACACTATGTAAATAAACAAAATGAACCTGTTTAACAATTCGGAAAGAAAATGATTATATTCATGTCACAGGCATTGGAGGAGGTTGCATGCAGGTAATAAAATATGTATTTCAACCACATGGCGATGATCGTGGACAATTGGTGGCACTTGAGGAGTTCAAGGATATTCCGTTTCGGATTAAGCGTGTTTACTATATGTACGACACGGCACCTGGAGTGACAAGAGGAAAGCATGCTCATAAGACACTCCAGCAGATTTTAATCTGCATCCATGGTTCGTGCAAAGTTTTACTGGACAACGGAAAGGAAAAGAAAATTGTTCCGCTGGAAAAGCCTTATGAAGGACTGTATATCACCAATAATATGTGGAGAGAAATGTATGATTTCTCAGATGACGCTGTATTGATGGTCCTGGCATCAGAGTTGTATGACGAAAATGACTATATCCGGGATTATGACGAGTTCCTGGAGTTTGTGAAGAACTGCGGAGACACAACTGTTGCGGATGCTGAAGAAGGAGATAGAAAGTAATGAAGATTCCATTTGTTACATTCAAGCCCTTAGAAGCTGAACTAGACTCTGATATTCGTGCGGCATTTGAACGCGTATACAACAGATCCTGGTATATCGAAGGCGAAGAAGATGCGAATTTTGAAAAAGCATTTGCTGCATTCTGCGGAACAAAGTACGCAGTTGGTTGCGGCAATGGCCTCGATTCTTTGATGCTCAGTCTTAAAGCATTGGGTATTGGTGCAGGGGATGAAGTAATCGTCCCGTCAGACACGTTTATCGCTACTGCACTGGCTGTCTCTTATACGGGAGCAAAGGCTGTGTTTGTTGAACCGGATATCAGAACCTTTGATATCAATCCAGTCCTCATAGAGCAGGCTATTACACCAAGAACCAAGGCTGTTATGCCGGTTCATCTTTATGGCCAGCCATGCGATATGGATCCAATCATGAATATCGCAAGAAAACATAATCTTTTTGTGATCGAGGATTGCGCTCAGGCACATGGTGCGACTTATAAAGGAAAGAGAGTAGGATCTTTCGGCGATGCCGCAGGATTCAGTTTTTATCCGGGAAAAAATTTAGGTGCTCTGGGTGACGCGGGTGCTGTTGTGACAAATGATAAAATACTGGCTGACAAGATTCGTGCACTTGGTAATTACGGCTCTGATTATAAATATCATCATATCTATAAAGGAAATAACAGCCGTCTGGATGAGATGCAGGCAGCGTTCCTTGCTGCCAAGCTTCCAAGCCTTGATAAGGTGAACGATAATCGCAGGGCAACAGCGAAGAAATATCTTTCCGGTATCAAGAATCCAAATGTTATTCTGCCTTACGTGAATCCGGATACTAATCCAGTCTGGCATATTTTTGCTATTCGTGTTAAGATCCAGGCGGAGGTGTCTGGCAGCACTGAACTTGGTACTGGGCGTGCATCTCTTGAGAAATATCTGAACGAAGCAGGCATTGGAACGAACAAGCATTATCCGATTCCGATGCATCTCCAGGAGTGCTATAAGGATATGGGATTCAAGAAAGGAGACTTCCCGATTGCAGAGGAAATCAGCAGTACGGAGTTAAGCATACCTATGTATTATGGTATGACTGATGAGGAAGTGCAGTATGTAATTGACAGGATCAATGAGTGGAAAGCATGAATAAGTTTAAGTTGTTCATGGAAAATATGATCGTGTATGGCATCGGAGGCGTGATAAGTAAGATCGTTCCGCTTATTATGGTCCCGATTGTGACAAGGCTGATGCCGAATTCTACTTATTACGGGATCAGTGATCTTTCCAATACGATCATATCTTTGGCATCTGCAATTGCAGTAATGGGAATGTACGATGCCATGTACCGACTGTTCTTCGAAAAGGAAGAAAAGGAATATAAGAAGGATATCTGCTCGACCACAGTAACGTATACGATTGGTGCATCAGTTGTAGTTTCTGTTTTGATGGTCATATTTAAAGGACCCATTGCGCAGCTTTTTTATGGTGATCGTCAATATCAGAGCATGGTGTACATTTGTGCTGTGGCGACGCTTGTAAGTGCGACAAACAGCATAATATCGGCACCTACAAGAATGCAAAATCAAAGGAAGATCTTTCTTATTACAAATACAGTCAGCCCGGTTTTATCTTATTCGATCTCTATTCCATTGATTTTACAGGGCCATTATTTAATAGCATTGCCTCTTGCTTCTGCAATAAGTGGTGTCACAATGGAGCTTGTTTTTTATCTCCTGAACCATTCATGGTTTGCGATTAAGAGATTTAATAAGAATTATTTAAAGCAGCTACTGGCAATTGCGATACCGTTGATGCCGAATTTTCTTATCTACTGGGTATTCAACTCTTCAGATCGTGTAATGATTTCAAATCTTCTCAACGTTGGGGAAGCAGGAATCTATAGTGTTGGCGCTAAGCTTGGAACAGCAAGCCAGCTTATTTATACCGCTTTTGCAGGTGGCTGGCAGTACTTTGCATTTAAGACAATGCGTGAAGATAATCAGGTAGAGAGTAATAGCCGGATTTTTGAATATTTAGGAATTGTTAGTTTTGCTGCAACAACGTTTATCTGTGCTTGGAGTTACGGAATATATAAATTGTTCTTCACAGGAGATTATGTAAGAGGATACATTATATCGCCATATTTGTTCCTTGCGCCATTGCTCCAGATGCTTTTTCAGGTAATTGCCAACCAGTTCCTGGTGGTAAAAAAAACCTGGCCAAACTTGTTTATTTTAGGAAGCGGTGCAGTAGTCAACATTATTTTGAATTTTTTCATGATACCGAAAATAGGCATTGAAGGTGCTTCGATAGCTACTCTTATTGGCTATATTGTATCTGACGTGATCTGCTGCATAGTGCTTCTTAAGATGAAGTTAATGGTTATTTCAAAAAGATTCATTATATGTAGTTTGATTATGACCGCGTATTTTATTCTTTGGAGACAATTCATTCCTGGTAATGTTGCAGCAGGGACTTTATTTGCGGTTATCACATCGGGAATATTTTACGCCTTTTATCGAAAAGATGTAAAAAGGCTGTTTGCAATGATCAAGAAGTGAGAGACATATGATTCATTTGAGAAAGCTAAAACAAAGCAGCAAAAAAGTAGAGAGTGTAAATTCTCAGAGAGAATTGAATATGGGTTATCCTTCTGCTCTGGACCAGAAATTTACGGAGGAAAAAGATGACTAATAGTATTTCTGACAAGGCATGCATTGGGAAAAATGTGGTATTCAATGGAAATTGCATTGTTGAAGCTGGTGTCACAATAGGTGACAATTGCTACGTGGATAGTAACTCCATAATCAGGGCGGGGACTACGATTGGGTCAGATAGTTTTATCGGTGCGAATTGTATCGTAGGTGAATATATGATGGATTTCTGCCTTGATAGGAAGCCTCATAATCACAAGCTGACGATAGGGGAAAACGCACTTTTGCGGAGTGGTACCATCATTTATACAGGATCGGAAATTGGTGATCACTTTCAGGCAGGGCATCGTGTGACGATTCGAGAGAAGAGCAAAATAGGTTCGCATTGCAGTATCGGTACACTTTCTGATATTCAAGGTAATTGCAGGATCGGCGATTATGTAAGGATTCATAGCAATGTGCATATCGGGCAATTGTCTGTAGTGGATAACTATGTTTGGATCTTTCCATATGTAGTCCTTACCAATGATCCAACACCGCCATCAGAAGATGATGGGTTTAAAGGTGTTCATATTCACAAATTTGCTTTGATTTCTACGGGGAGTGTTCTACTTCCGGGAGTCATTGTGGGCCGGGATGCTTTAGTTGGAGCCAGTGCTAATGTCACAAAGGATGTGGCTGATTATGCGCTTGTTGTTGGAAATCCGGCTAAACAGATCAAAGATGTCCGAGATATGAAAAATGATGCAGGAGAAAATATATATCCTTGGAGATTTCACTTTAATAGAGCTATGCCATGGGAAAAAGAAGGATTTGAGAATTGGTATAACTGCCTTTCTGAACAGAAAAAGATTCAGTATAACGTGGATGAAACGGACATTTGCCGGTGAAAAAAATTAAGAGAGATAAGATAAAAAGTATTGACAGGGAGGAGAAGCAGATGACAGAATCTATTGGCAGGCAGGCAGGCAGGCAGGCAGGCAGGCAGGCAGGCAGGCAGGCAGGCAGCGGCAATCCGGAATTGAATTATTAAGAATTTTAGCTGCAATTGGGGTAATCGTTCTCCACTATAACAATCCTATGATGGGTGGCGGATTAAATATTGCAGAGGGCGTGAATAAAGGATTGCTTTATATGCTAGAAGCGTTAAATGTCTGCGCCGTCAATGTTTTTGTGCTGATTAATGGCTTCTTTGATGTAGAGCATCAGAAGCGGGATTTAATGAAGCCACTTAAACTGATAGTTCAAGTTATGCTTTTCAATCTGGCTTATTATTTTTTGAGGTTAATCTTTGGTAGCGCAACTCTAAGCATTAGAGGTATTGCCGGGGCACTAATTCCTGCAAATTGGTTTATTATCATTTATTGTGGATTATATGTGATTTCACCATATTTCAACACTGTGCTTAAAAGATTATCACAGAGAGGCTATAAATTATTATTAGCAATTTCTATATGTACATTCAGCTTATATCCCACGCTTGTTGATATTCTGGAAGAACTAACCGGAAGATCCTTTAATGGGCTTAGTTCAATTGGCATGTATGGAAGCGAGTATGGATATACGATTGTAAATTTTGCCTTGATATACATGATTGGCGGGTATATCCGTAGATTTGATATAAAAACCTCAAATCGAAATTTATTTTTTACTTTGATGCTAAATACGATTATTCTGGCAGTATGGGGATATTTATATGAAGAAAACGCATGGGAATATTGCAACCCACTGGTTATTTTTCAGGCGGTTGTTGTATTTTTGCTGTTTAAAAGAATGCAATTTACAAATTGCCTAGTCAACAAATTAGCGAAAGCATCATTATGTGTATACTTGATTCATGGATATTTTCTCGGATATCTTGGAATCGGCAAAGTGGTTTCATTACAAAATCCGCTAATCACTGTACTGCACATTGTCGCATGCGGAGTGGGGATATACCTTATAGGGTGTGTTGTAAATCTTATCTATAATTTTGTCATTGGGTTTATAACGAGACCAGTTGATAAGGTTTGGAGAAAAAAGAGATTCTATGAAGTAAAGTTGTAAATGCGTTGACAGTAATGTAGATAAAGCAGATCCTTATCATCAGAAATAGGGTGAAAAGTTTTCTTAAATCACATATAATAGTAAAAGCATCGGTTCAGTAGACAGATGGTTTTTTGTCGCTGGTTTTATCAGGTTGGTTTATGGATGCTTATTCGCTAGCTGGACAATTGCTGGATAGGTGGAAATCGTGTACATATGTGTTGAAGAGGTGATTATATGGATAGGAAGTCATTAGAATTTACAGTATTTATGATACATGCGTTGGCAGCTTCATGGAAAAAGTCTTGCAAGCAGGTGTATCAGATACTAAATGATACAGGAATACTTGATAGCTACATCCTGCCTTATTATGATGTTCTGCATACGCAGGGAGAGCAATATCTGGTAGACGACATCACAGGCTTCGTGAAGGATAAAGGAGTAAAGATATGATAATATACCACGGCTCTACTATGGTGATAGAAAAGCCTGACATCAAGCATTCAAAGAAGAATCTGGATTTCGGAGTCGGGTTTTACACTACTACATTTCCAGAGCAGGCAGAACGCTGGGCAGCAAGAAAGGGTATGCGACTGACAAAATCGGCTATCGTAAATGTGTATGAGCTTGGTGAGTTGACCGGATTTCACGTCAAGGAATTCACGGACACTGATAGAGAATGGCTGCAGTACGTTGTAGACTGTAGAAATGGCAAGGATATTTATAAGAAATATGATGTAGTGATCGGGAATGTCGCTAATGATGATGTCTATAAATGCGTAAATATGTACATGGATAGACTATGGGACGCTGAGAAGACCTTGAGTGAAATCCGTTTTTTCAAGAAGAATGACCAGATAGCCTTCCTGACGCAGGAAGTGATTGACGCTGCGGTAAGATTCAAAGAAGCATATGAGGTGAAAGTATGATAGATAAGAAAAAACTCGATAGCGCATACAAAGAAATGCTTGAGGAGAAGATAATCAACTGCCTTGCAGAGACGAAGAAAATCCCAATCCGTCAGGCGATAGATATATACTATAAAAGCAGGTTGTCACAAGAGATAAATGACGGCAGTTATGGGATAGAGAACCTGGATTACAGGTATCTGGTGCAGGATCTGATAGAGAATGAGCCGGAGCTGTTTTAATGATTTTTTGGGGGCTGTTTTTTAAAGAAGGATCGGCAATGTAAAAAATATACTTGTATCATTTTGATAGCATCAAACAGATCCTGCAGTCTGTCTTTTATATGGGTAATAATCTTGATGCCAGAAATGCGTACGTGAATGATGCAACAGATGGCAGAAAGTATGGCGGTTTTGAACACTATATCATTACTCATAAGCGTGTAGTGCTATTCAGTGAGGAAGATTGGAAGATAAAAATAATATCTGATTCAGATATCGCTCGTGCATTTATTGACAGACAGGAGCTGCGGCAGGATTCTTTCAGACTGCTGCTATTAAAAAATAGTGTTGTTGAACTGAAAGCTAAACCGTGCGAAGTGGCATTGGGGAGGTTTATATGGTGAATAGTGATGTAGTGTACAGAATCAAGGATTATCTGAAAAAGGCAGGGGTGGCAGATATTGATGGGGAAGTTACGAAGATGGATAAAAGAGCAGCAGGAAAGAAATTTACTTTTTCAGAGCATTTGCAGGCAGTGATATATTCATTGCTTTCGGCTCAGACTGTCTGGGCAAATGTAGAGAGGAATCTACATAATATTGATGACCTGTTCTTTTATTACGTGCCAGATGTGATTCTGACACATGATTACAGTTATTATGTCAGCGGTCTTCACAGGTTGGGCTGTGGGAGCAGGCTTACCAATAATCAGATGAAAGCTCTGCCAGAGATAATTACGACAATGAAGCGGATTGAAAATGATTATGGAAGCATGGATAACTTTGTTACATCCAAACCTGCAAAAGATATTGTCAGAATGATTTCCTCTTCCGGTTCAAAATATAAGATAAAGCAGTTCGGACCAGCATTAAGCTGGGAATATCTGAGAAATATAGGGGTCGATGGTGCTAAGCCGGATGTTCATATGAAGAGGATTTTGGGGCGGAATAGGCTTGGTGTATCAAAATCTGAGGATGCTTCGGATGATGAAGTTATAGATACGATTGCAAGTCTTTCAAAACAGACCGGGCTTTGGATGGCACAGATAGATTATCTGTTCTGGGCATACTGTGCTACTGATAAAGGAGAGGTATGTACAGCTAATCCAGCATGCAGCAGATGTGTGATAAGAGAATATTGTAAATATGCGGGAGAAAATGGTTGAAACAGATATTGAGCACGAATTGGTGAACAATGTATCAAAGCTCCTTCTTGAGCTGGGCAGAGGATTTGCTTTTGTCGGGGAGCAGTATGAAAAAAAGTAGGAGACAACGATTTCTACATTGATCTGCTCTTTTACAACTTCATATTGCATTGCTTTGTGGTGATTGACTTAAAGACAGGAAAATTTGTGCCGGAGTATGCTGGAAAAATGAATTTTTACTTATCAGCAGTGGACGATATTCTTAAAGGGGATATTGACAATCCGTCAATTGGATTGATTCTTTGACGGGATAAGAATAAGGTTGTGGCAGAGTACTCATTGAAGGATATGACTAAGCCGATAGGGGTTAGCGAGTATAAGCTGGTGGATGTCCTGCCTGACGACATAAAGGAGAATTTTCCTTCTACAGAGGAAATTGAGACCAGGATTCTGGATAAGTATAAGTGCGATTAAATTGTGCAAGCGCGCTTGCACAAATGAAAACAGAATATGGAGGTAACTATAATCTTTCCAAAGCAGACTGCATATTAAACGTTATAACGGCGGTGCTGTATGTAGTGATTGGTCTATATGTCATAAAAACATCGGAAAAATATAAGACATTACAGAAATCATGAGAAACAGTCTGACCACCATCACTGGCAGTCAGGCTTTCTTTACGCTTTGATTTCCTGCACGTTGCGAAAGGTCACACTCAAGCTCATCCGTAATGAAAAGAACATCAACCATTTCTTTGCCGTTGGCTATGACTTCTGCTTTGAATGCGAGCAGATTGTTCGCCGCTGACAGAAAGGCTGCTTTCACATCGTTATCTGTCAGGGCAGGTGGTTTCACTTTTTTGAAACCACCCCTGAAATGGCGGTTTTATGCGGAGTGGGGATATACCTTATCGGGTGCGTTATGAACCTTATCTATAGTTTTGTCATTGGGTTTATCGAACGACCAATTGATAAGGTTTGGAGAAAAAAGAGATTCTATGTGATAAAGTTGTAAATGCATTGACAGATGATAAGAAACCACAGCCCAGGTGTTAATAGATCAAACTGGCGCTGGCTTTTTATGACCTTCAGTTCTGCCAGTTTATCTGCTGTCCCTCTACCAGAGGATAGGTGGCAAGCTCCTTCGAGTCGAGGTCCTCATGGTGCATGTCGACTGCGCTTATCTGGCTGTTCTCGTAGGTGGTGTAATAGTAGATACCGCGGTCCATGTTGCAGCAGGATGAGTAGATCGTGATCTCGTAGCTGTCCCTGCCCAGGCGGCAGCAGCCTCTCTGTTGTTCGACGGAGCCAAGTATATGGAAGAACTGGCTGATGGATGCTGACTCGTCATCTCCGGAAACGGAGTTCAGACGGGTGAAGGCCACTTTTACAAAGCGGGAGCCGGAGGAGAGATCACCTGGAAGTCCGATGCCGCCCATGCCGCGGCTGTAAGCGTCAAGTGAGAGTCCCGGCGCGAAGGTGTCCTCGTCAGGCCCGGCGGATACGCCCCTGTAGTCGTTCAGCCTGAACAGCTGGTGGTCGAAAGTAGGGTTATTCGTCATAACACCGGTCGGATTGTCATAGATGTGGATGCCGTCGCGGACTGATTCGACTACTATCTGTCCGGTCTGGTCGGCGATCATCCAGTGAAGCGGTGTGATCGGCAGCTTTTCACTGAATGGGATAGACACCAGGTTGATCCTTGCGAGGAGCTTTCTGGCTTCCTCGAGATTTTTGCACTGTCCGAGTATCCACGGGATGAATTCGAACGGTGTGATATTATCAACACCATCCCTGCACTCACGGAAATATCCGTTCCCTGGGAAATTAAGCCCTGCCATCGACAGTCCGAACTCGTTCGTCGCATCGTAGTAGAGCGGGTATCCCTCGTTTACAAAGGCCATTCCGATAAGGGCATAGTGGGAGAAGAGAGTGTCCTTTTTCCGGAAAGGCAGCGGAAAGTTCCGCGGCGTTACAGTAACTGTCTCATGGTAGGAATACTCCAGATCGAGGTTTCTTCCGAAGTAGTGGTCTTTAGTAGCGTAAGTAGCACAGGTGCACATATATTTCCTTCCTTCCGGTTATTATCATATCTGTCTGCGGTTTTTTAAAATCATCACAATATTAGCACTCAGTCTGCCAGAAAACAAGCGGAGACAGGTTATTTTTCCCATGATTTACAGCAGAACAGGAAACCATTGATTTCGACCCTGGGATAATATATACTTTTTTCTGACTAAAAAAGTATTTCAGGGATTGGAGTATCATATGAGTTTTCAGGAAATGCTGTATTACTACAGTATGTACAGGCCGGTCGTCACGGTAGTTCTTATTGCGATTAACATCATTATTTTTCTTATGGAGACTCTGGCAGGCGGCTCCACTAATACAGAGATCGCCATGAAGTTCGGAGCCCAGTACAATCCGTATGTGAGCAGGGGACAGTGGTGGAGACTTTTCACATCCATGTTTATGCATTTCGGTATCATGCATCTGGTGTGTAATATGTATTCGCTGTATTCGCTGGGCAGCTCCGCGGAGTATATGCTCGGCGGCGCCAGGTATTTGATCCTGTATCTGCTGTCGGGACTCTGCGGAAATCTTTCGACCTGGTTCGTGGAGAGCAGGACGCATCGATACACGGTTTCAGCCGGCGCGTCAGGCGCTATTTTCGGCCTGATGGGGTTCTATCTGATACTGGCGATCCTTCCGCAGTACAGGGCCTATGTCTCAGGCACAAACATCATAATCAACCTGGTTATTAACCTTTTCATCGGCTTAAGAGACAAACAGATCAATATGAAGGCGCACCTCGGCGGACTTGTCGGAGGAATGATCATTACACTTATTTACCTGGAGTAAGGCCTTTTTTATCCATTCGTCAGCATCCCTATCCCCTTCATTATTATGTCCTCGGCTGTGTGCGACAGCTCCTCAGGGGATTCGCTGAAGCCGTTCCGGGCCCAGTTGGTTATCATGCCCATACAGCCGGATAGCATAAACGAATAGAAGTATTCATAGCGGGCGGTATCCCGTACCGGGTAGGCGATGGTCCAGTCGCTGAAGCATTTTTCGTGGAGGACATTTTCTATTTTTTTCAGGAATGAGCTGTTGTCCTTCATGTTCAGCAGTGTCAGGCAGGTCCTGGAGTTTTCCTTGAAATACCTGAAGATATCACACAGCAGCGGGAAGGGCGCGTCCTTTATGGATTCGACGCTGTGCCTTTCCGAGATGACCTTCAGGTCTTCGATCGCGTCATCCTCAATCTCATCCAGCAGATCATATATATCCTTATAATGCAGATAAAAGGTTCCGCGGTTAATATCCGCGAGATCAGACAGTTCTCTTACGGTGATCGCCGTAATATCCTTTTCTGACAGAAGCCCGATAAGGCATTCCTTGAGCAGACGGGTTGTGCGGCGGGCGCTGCGGCTTTCTCTTTTTGAATTTTTATTCTCCATTCAGATTCCTTTCTACAGACAATTTTGCCGGATCTGTCTATTCATTAACAGATTCTCCAATACTGATCATTGATTTATTTCTTTCTGAGTATAAAATAACACATGTAGAGCAAATAAACAACTGTTAATTTTTATGACGCCTGTGAATATTTTGCCACAGGGCGGAAGGAAAGAGAGACCAATGGAGGCGTACACCAGATTTATACTGAAACACAAGCGCTGGATCATCGCGGCATTTATCGCGGCCGCTGTCATCTGCGCGTTTCTGTCGCAATTCGTCGGAGTAGATTACAGCTTTGCCGACTACCTGCCGAAGGAGTCCGAGTCGACTGTAGCTCTCGATACGATGGAAAAAGAATACGATACCGACGTCCCGAATATGCGTGTCATGATAAAAGACGTGAGCATAGCGAAGGCGCTCTCCTACAAGTCGAAGCTTGCTGCTGTCGACGGAGTCGAGGAGATCACCTGGCTCGACGATTCGGTAAACATCTATCAGCCGCTCGAGACGCTGCCGGAGAAGACAGTCGAGGCCTGGTACAAGGATAAAAACGCGCTGTTTTCGCTGACGATCGACAAAGACAAGGAGGAAACGGCAGTCAGAAAGATCAGGTCGATAATAGGCAGCAGCAACTGCATGTCAGGAACAGCAGTCACCGATGTGTACTCACCTGTCAGGACATCGCAGGAGGTGCAGCATATCATTTTTATAGTGATACCGATTATTTTTGCGATACTGATCCTGACCACAGCTTCGTGGTTCGAGCCGGTGCTGTTCCTCTTCACAATCGGGATAGCGATAGTGCTGAACAGGGGCACGAACCTCGTGTTCGGCGAGATCTCATTCGTGACGAACGCGGCGGGAAGCATCCTGCAGCTGGCGGTTTCAATGGACTATTCGATCTTCCTGCTGAACAGGTTTGAGGAAAACAGAAAAGCAGGGATGGAGGCGCAGGAGGCGATGATAAAGGCCGTGCATCAGTCGACCGGATCTATCCTCTCGAGCGGACTTACGACAGTCACCGGATTTGCGGCGCTGATCCTGATGAGGTTCGGGATAGGACCGGATATGGGATGGGTTATGGTGAAGGCTATCTGTTTCAGTCTGGCCACAGTCCTCTGCCTGCTGCCGGCACTGGCTCTGTCTACCTACAAGCTGATAGACAGGACGGAGCACCGCTCGTTCATACCGCCGTTTGATAATTTTGCGAAGGCAGTCATGAAGGTCAGGATCCCGGTATTCGCCATCTTTATCATTGTGCTGATCCCATGTGTGATCGCGCAGAACAGCAACACGTTCATCTACGGCTCAAGCCGTGTCTACAGCACGAACCAGACCTGGATCGGCAGGGACATGAACCAGATAAACGACGAATACGGCCAGTCAAACGAAGTCGTCCTGATGGTTCCGAAGGGCGATACGGCGAAGGAGGAAGAGCTGAATGCGGATCTGCTTGATCTCGATGATGTAAGCTCTGTGATCTCCTATGTGAATTCTGTCGGAAGCGAGCTCCCTGAGGAGATCGTCCCGAACAGTACGCTGAAGCAGTTGGAGTCGAAGCACTACAGCAGGTTCGTTATCACTGTCGAAAAGAGCGAGGGCGAGGACGGCTGGGATGACCAGATAAAGGAGATCAGGAGCCTCGGGAAAAAATATTACGGAAGCAAGGCGCTTACGGCAGGAGATCTGGCCAGCACCCTTGACCTGAAGACTACTATCACCGCTGACAACGTGAAGGTCAATATTCTCGCGATAGTATTCGTCCTGCTGATCCTGATCGTGAAATTCCGCGCGCTGTTCCTGCCGGCTCTTCTGACACTGCTGATCGAGACAGCAATCTGGATCAACATGGCAGTACCGTATTTTTCAGGGACTACGCTGCACTACATCGGTTATCTGATAATCAGCTCGGTACAGCTCGGAGCCACGATAGACTACGCGATACTGATGTCGAGCAGATACATAGAGGAGAGAGAAAACGCCGACAGATGGGAAGCGGCAAGGCGGACAGTGTCGAGCTGCGCGGTATCGGTAATGACATCGGCAGCGATACTCGCGCTGTCCGGAATGGCCCTTGGACTTGTGTCTACGAACCTGGTGCTGAGCCAGCTCGGAGTGCTTGTCGGAAGAGGCGCGGTCATTTCGCTGGCGGTGGTCCTCTTCATACTTCCGCCGATGCTGGCGGTCTGCGACAGATTTGTCGTCAGGAAAAAACGTGGAGCAGTAAAAAGGCAGATCAAACGAGGTGTATCTTATGAACAGGAATAGAAGAAAAGCAGTAACAGGACTTGCAGCAGTTTCGATGAGCATTATTCTCGCGGCGGCTCCGACTATACAGGCAGCAGCTGCTGACACCGGCAAGGAGGAGAATGTCTACGCGAATCTTGAGGAAGACGGGAGTGTCAGGGGAATCTATGTGGTGAATTCCTATGATCTGGACAGCGACACAGAGATAGTCGACTACGGAGACTATTCTTCCGTGAAGAATCTTTCGTCTGATGAAAAAATAAACGTAAGCGGGGATAAGATCACGGTGGCTGCGGAAAAGGGTAAGTTCTACTATCAGGGAAACCTGACCACAAAGGACCTCCCGTGGAACATAACCCTCCACTACTATCTGGATGGAAAGGAGGTCGAGGCATCCGACCTTGCCGGAGCTTCGGGAAGGCTTAAGATCACGATCGGAGTATCTGAGAACAGCAGTGTCGACTCTGATTTTTACGATAATTACCTGCTTCAGGCAAAGGTGGTGCTCGACACTGACAAATGCTCTGATATAACGGCTGACGGCGCTACGGTCGGAAACGAGGGATCTGACAAGGATCTGGTCTATAATTTCTTCGGCTCCGATTCAAAGGAAGTGGAGATAGACGCCGATGTCAAAGATTTCGAAATGGATTCGATCACCTTCACTGGAGTGCCGCTGTCACTTTCGATAGATAAGGATGACCTGGACCTTTCGGATCTCTATGACAAGGCCGACTCGATAAGTTCAGCATCGGAGAAGCTTTCTGACGGAGCTGATAAGCTCAGCAGTTCAGTGGAAAAATATACGGATGGTGTGTCGAGCGCTGCAGACGGCTCGGCAAAGCTTGAGAGCGGCCTTTCGGGTCTTGACAGCGGCATCAGCAGGCTGAGCAGCGGAGCCTCGGATCTTTACTCCGGAACGAAAAAATATACTGATTCAGTCAGCACCTATACAAAGAGCGTGGACAGCTATGTCAGCGGAGTGGAGCAGATATACACCTCAGTCAGCCAGTCGGCGGAAAAGCTGAAGGCGTTGTCCCAGTCAGACGATCCGCAGACTGCTGCGGCCGCCAGAGCGCAGTACCAGAGTCTTGAGAGCCTGCTTTCTTCGTTAAAGAAGCTGACAGCAAATGACAGCGCCCTGACTTCCGCTGGAGACAGTCTCGACTCCGCTTCAGGCAGCCTGCTGTCCGGAGCATCAGAGGTAAAGAGCGGTGCAGGCAGTGTATCTGACGGTATCAGTGAAGTGAAGAGCGGAGCAGGAAGCCTGACTGACGGCCTGAATACCCTCGATAAGAGCGGATCAGAGCTGGATTCCGGAGCTGAAAGCCTGGCCTCGGGTGCGGAAAAGTTCAGCAGTAAGACCTCCGGACTGAGTGACAAGGTCGACGAGAAGACCGATGAGCTGATCTCGAAGCTGTCAGGAAGCGACTATAAGCCTGAATCGTTCGTCTCAACTGAAAATACCGATGTAAGCCGCGTCCAGTTCGTAATGAAGACAGACGCTGTTGAGAAACCGGAGACTAAGGAGAAGACGACTACAGAGAAAAAGGAGACGCTCCTTGACAGGATAAAGG
>JBJELA010000078.1:0-3000 GCA_051878915.1 Candidatus Weimeria sp. | reverse complement strand
CTTTCAATGGTAACAAGCGGAAGCCTGACAGGCACAGATGACTACGCATACCTTACCGCAAAAGTAAACGGAAAATCTTACACTAAGAAAGACAGCCTTTACGGCTGGCAGAAATGGACTACTCCTGAAGTAAACAGCATTAAGATCACAAAGTCCATGATAAGCAGCGGCAGGAACAAGGTCACGATTACGCTCGGAATCAAGGCAAGCGCCGGAACCTGGGGCACCTACGACAATGTAAGATTTGAAAAATACAAGGATATAAAATAACCATTTAATTTAAGAGTAAAACAAAAACAGGCCGGCGACTGCCGGTCTGTTTTTTTATCGTTCTATTCTGTTCTGAAGCATCGTACCAACTGCTTCTGCAAACATGTCAAGGCTCTTTATCCTCGCGAAATCCGCTCCGTAGATGCGGTGTACCGCCGAAAGGCTGTCATCGCCGCCTGTAAATACACAGAGCACCTGAATGCCCTTCATTCTTGCTGAGTGAACCTCAGCCGCGGTGTCCTCCACACCCATATCCGCGGCATAATCCCTGTAGACACCGTCTCCGGTTCTTACCTTTATCATGTCGTTCGGAGTGCAGTCAGACAAGACGATAAGGATCTTGTTGTCGGCGTGATTTTCCTCGAGAGGCTTTGTATCTGATCTGGTCATAAGCCCTGCCGCCAGCCTTATCGCGATGCCGTCTCTGTTTGCGCCGGTAGTGAAATATTTAAAGATTTCTTTGTTCTTATCCTTTTCACTGTAATCACGATAGAGATTTAAGACCGTATAGCCGGTAAGCGAACAGAAAGACATGACTCTTACCGGGATATTACACCTCGTAAGCGCCTCTGCTATCATATAACCCTGAGCTGATACAATCTCCTGCCTGTGAATCTGCGATGTCGAAGCGTCAAGCAGCAGATCAACTGATACATTTCCGCTGTCCCCGGGTATTATTTTCTTAAAAATCCTGTCGTCATCCAGGTAAAGAGCCCGCCAGATCTTTTCAGGCTTTATGATACCCGATTTTGCGCTTATCTCCTGCTCTTCCATACGGACAAGCAGGGAATTTCTTATTTTTTCAGTGAGACGCTCTATCTGAACGCGATGCAGCTGCTCGCTGTCGTGATAGATCTGCTCGTTTTCAGAAGCCTGCTCTATGGCCTTCCGGTGCATTTTTCCGGCAAAACCGGCCTTAAGCATTTTTTCCTCATAGGCGCCGCGGGTGATATGGAGCTTTACATCGGCGTGATTTCCGGTACAGTAATCCTTCTGGAGAGCTTTTACAGCCGCGTCATCGCAGATGGATTTGCCGAAATAATTGGTGATGTAATCCTTCATCCCCTCATCTGACTGGGCTGTGTACTTTGCGAAGCTTACTGACAGATGGCTCTGATCCACAACCGCGCCACCATACTCATTCACGTGCTCTCCGTAGCCAAAGGACATCCGCCTTACAGGCCCGCTGTTATCGCCAGCCGCTGACCTTTTCTTAAAAACAGCCACAGGAGAGGCCACATAAACCTGGAGCCTGTCCAGGAATGTCTTCTTATGAGCTCCGGAGGTATACGGAAAATAAGTCTTAAGCACTTCATCTATCCGTGCTATCGCACCATCAGTATCGAGATCCCCCGGTATCTCTATCGCGTCCAGAAGCTTTCTGTCTACTACATCCGGCAGGTCAGCGTCCTCGCCAAGGCAGTGGCGCAGATGGCCGTGCGTTACAGCGATAAGCCTCTGACCAGCGGAATCCTCAAAGTTTATATCGCCTCTCGACTCCTCTATCGCTCCGGCCGCGTAATCAGCCCTCAGGTCATAAAGAGCCGGCCGCTCACTGTTTTCCTTTAAAAAAGCACCGTTTTCCATGGCGATCCAGAAAAGGCTCTCATAGACGGACTGGTTTATTTTTTCATGGAAGGAGTTGTAGTAATCCATAAGCTTTTTCCAGTCATAGCGCCTGTGTATCACGCCTACCATGGTATTCCAGTAGATATCGGCATGTCCGTTCTCATCATATACCCTGAAGCCGGTGTCGATGGAATAGTCATGAGCTCCGTTCCATATCAGATTCGATGCGCGCTTTTTTTCAAAATCTGTTATGTCCATTATTTAAAGATCTTGTCTCTCTTAAGATTTTTAGGAAATCTTACAGTAATTATGTCATCCACAAGCTGCCTCTCATAGCTGTCGAAGCATTTGTTCACGATACCGAGCTGAAGTGCAGCGTTTACTCCCAGTCCGTTCTCCATCATGTGTATTGCAGAAAGAAGACCTCTGAGGTCGAGAGCCTTACTCGAAATCTCCCCGCCCTCGCATTTTTTCCTGATCTCAGTGAAAAGCTCCGCAAACTGCGATACATACTCATCCTTTAGTGAGGAAAAATTCGTGCTGATAAGCTTCTTCAGGTTTTCCTCGGTTATCACCGGCATCTGGATTATCATAAAACGGGAGGCCAGGGCCTCATTTATCTCACGGGTTCCGGCATAGCCATAGTTCATGGTACCAATAAATCTCGTAGCTTCATCAAGCTCTACCCTCTCGTACCCGGGTACATCGATGACATGCCTGAAATCAAGAGCAGCGTGGAGAACAGCAAGCGACTCGTTCTTTGCCATATTTACCTCGTCGAGGATTCCAAAGCCGCCCTCCTCCGCGCATTTTAGTATTGGTCCTTTTCTTAAGGAAACCTCACCGTTTTTAAAGGTATCGGTACCGATAAGAGCTGCGGCATCAGCGTTTACATACAGGGAAATATCCCACTGAGGACGGCCGAAGGCCTGGGAAAGACCTTCTGCGAGGACATTTTTTCCTGTGGCCTTCGGGCCCACGAGAAGAAGGTTCTCACCGGAAAGAATTGCGGACAGCGCCTCCTCCCAGATTTCAGCGCCATAATAGTTATACCGCGGAACCGGGATTCGCTTCTCCAGCCCGGGATTTACCTTGTGGGAGAGTCTGAAATCTTTTACATCCTTCAGGATACCTTCGGATACGCCTTCATTTTTTAAAAAA
>JBJELA010000077.1:0-3001 GCA_051878915.1 Candidatus Weimeria sp. | reverse complement strand
TTTTTAAAGGTGTAGCCGGGTTCCCGAGGTACAAGAAAAAGTATTTCGGGCGGCAGTCATACACATCGCCACTAAACAACGGCAACATAGCCTTCATCGACGGCAGGCATGTAAGACTCCCAAAACTCGGTATCGTTAAGGCAAAAGTGCACAGGTTTCCTCCGGAGTACATGACCTTAAAGTCAGCTACAGTGTCGATGGAATCTGACGGCACGTACTATGTATCCATGCTGTACGAGTATACAAAGCCTGATGTATCCATACCGCCGGAAACGATATCTGACGATGAGACCACAGGTCTTGATTACAAGTCAGACGGCATGTACATGGACTCTGACGGTAACACGGCAGGCAATCCTAAATACTATAAGAAGTATATGAAACAGCTTGCCCATGCCCAAAAGGCACTTTCCCGCAAGCAGGGATCGCGTAAGGGTGAGCCCAAATCCAGCAACTGGAAGAAACAGCTGCTTAAGGTAAACAGGATCCACAGGAAGATAGCCAATTCCCGAATGGATTTTTTACAGAAAAAGTCTACAGCTGATTCCAGGCGGTGGAAATGTATCGGTATTGAGGATCTGAACCTTATCAAAACGGCACACGCACATCCGTATGCAAAGTACAGGCGCGCCACCTACGATAATGGGTTCGGAATCTACCGCACATTACTTGCTCAGAAGATGTACGCTAATGGCGGCTATATCTTTACCGTGGATAAGGATTTCCCGTCAACACAGAAGTGTAGCTGCTGTAGCAGCATCAACACAAGCTTAAAGGATGACAGCATTCGTAAGTGGATCTGTCCGGTGTGCGGTGCGCACCACGACAGGGATGTAAACGCTGCCATCAACCTAAAGAACGAGGCTCTCAGGCTCCTGAGGGCGTAAAAATGATAACTGTAGGGTGGGGACCACCCGAACGGCTTCCTTTAGCGGGGAAGTACGTAAAGCCTGTGGAGCCAGCAACTTCGGGGTATATCTTTAACGGGATATACCAGATGCCTGGCGGCGAAGCAGGAAGCACGCGACTTTAGTCGTGTGAGGCTTCACTGACCATACATCATCACGCCCATAATACGATCAGGAGGAACAGAAAAATATGCAGTCTGCTGAAAAGATAGCCATGTACAAAGAGGAAGCCTTAAAGGAAGATGCCATGCAGGCGGAGAAAGCCAAAGAAAAGAAGATTCAGACAGACGGGAGGGTAAGCACATCATCGCTTGTCATAGAAACGATCTCAATGGTCCTCACTGCCCTCGCCATTGTCCTGTGCTTCATGGTGTTTAAAGAGCTGAAAAACTACAAAAAACAACTCAGGCAAACCCAGGAACAGTACGAACAGGCAATGGATGCCGTCAATGAGGACAGAGAAGCTATCTCCGACCTCCAGAAAACACTCAAAGATCTCGGATTCATTACTACAAAAGATACTGCGAACAACGAAGACTCTTCAAACAACTAAAAAGAAATACGGAAAATACATTTACGCACAGAAAAGCCTCCGGGTGTGGCCACACCCGGAGGCTTTTTTCTGACCGGTCTAACTTCGCTTTCAGCCCATAGGCCCAAAATATTATTATACTGCTTTCTGACAGGGCGCGTCTTCTGACTGTCCTATCATCAGCAGTCCCACAGAGGAACCGCCTCGGTCACATCTATGGATTTTGTTCATATATCATTATACATATGATGTAGTGCAATGTCAACAGGTTTACACAATTTTGAAAAAGAATATAAAAAAAAGCCCGCTGCAGTATTTCAGCAGCGGACACCTCAGCAATGTATACCTTAGTCAGGCGTACTTCTTTGCGTATTCCTCGCGGTACACCTCAGACACCTTTTCAGGCTTCCATCCGAACACAGAGATCAGCACCTCGCGGGCTTCTTCTATGCGGGCGTTCTTGTCTATACGCCCTTCTTCGGTCTGGTCGTTAAAATACCGCTGGACAAGCTCACGGCACCGGGCCTCATAGGATTTCTCCGCAGCCCAGTGCCGCTGTGCGACATCCTCAAAAGCCCAGCTTTCAAGGACATTGTCACGTATCCTGATGATCCCATCAAAATCTCCGAAAACACCAAGATCAGCCGTTACCGTATAACCCCACACTTTTGCAGCCCTGAGCAGTTCGGGAAGGAAACGGTCGCAGAAACCATACCCGAATACTGTCTCTCCGTACTCGTAGCCGGCTGTAACACCGTGATCATCCCACTCCTGGGAAGGAAGATAATAGTCTATATCCTCCTGCTCAACAGGAATGTTCCTGTCGTACACGAAACTTTCCAGCATCTTCCTGATGCCATCTGCACCATCCTTCGTCTTTCCCTCGCTTATAATGAGGGAACCCGAATACTCGAATTCTGACATATGTTTTTCTCCTTTCATCACATGCCTTGCCCGATCCTCTGATACCTATGCATCAGTTCGCAGGACTTATCTTTAATATAATCCGGCGGGAACGACAATCGCAGCAATCCCGCCCGATTATCGCATTTTGCGATGATCGGTGTTTTCTTTGCATATTAGATACAGGTGCGCAGGTGCGTATTTTTCAGTTCTTATGAAAGGAGAACAGACATGAGTTTTTATTGCAGCACAGAGCACGGCGAGGCACGGGTGAAAGAAGGCATAACTGTCCCAGAAGAAGTTCTCGACAAGGTTTTTGAGGTATTCAGCGGAGATCCGAACGTAATGGATGATTCCATCTTTCTCTCGTATGAAGGCGGCTGGCACGAGGATCTGTTTTATAACACTCTCCAGCTGCTCGCGCCCTATATTACCGAGGGCGAAGTCGAGTTTTCAGGCGAAGATTCGCAGCATTTCCGTTATGTCTTCCCGGATCCGGAACACCCGGATTCGGGCGAATGGTCCGGAGAACAGCAGTCCCGCATCGTATGGGACGGTGAAACAGGATTTACCTCGGAAGAGAACTCTTTTATAAAGAAGCTCCTCTCCCACACTGCCGGACACGAAGCCAGAAATATGCTGGAAAAATACAGCAGAT
>JBJELA010000076.1:0-14887 GCA_051878915.1 Candidatus Weimeria sp. | reverse complement strand
TTATCGAAGAGTGGGCATCAAGTGACTACGGCGCAGCTGGTGTGGTCACAATTATCATAATGTACCTGATGTATAAAAACAGACTGTTCGGATTTGCAATCGCGGTCATCTGGCTGGGATTTACCTGCGGCAGTACAGAGCTGATCGCGGCAGTTGATCTGGTACCGCTTTATTTCTATCACGGAAGACAGGGCAGGAAGATGAAGTATTTTTTCTATGTGTTCTATCCGGCCCATCTTCTGATACTCTCACTGATAGCAAAGGCAGCAGGCCTCTGGGCCTATCAGATGTGATAACTGACTACAGAAAGATTATATCTGCAAACATATTATACGAGGAGATTTTTTCATGTACGAAGACAGCATAGCCTTCCCGCACCTGCATATACTTTTAAAGCATGTCGGAAAGCGGCTTATGATCGGCAACTTCAGTATCGCCTTCTATGGAATCGTCATAGCACTGGGAATGGTGCTGGCTTTTATTTTTATCATGAAAGAGGCAAAGCGGGTAGGATATAAGCAGGATGACTTCATGGACCTGTTTATTTTCGGAATCATCTTCGGAGTCATAGGCGCGAGGATCTACTATGTGATCTTCTCGTGGGATGACTACAAGAATGATCTGCTGCAGATCTTTAATATCCGGGGCGGTGGTCTCGCAATCTATGGAGGAATTATAGGCGGCACAATCACTGTGATCGTAATGTGCCATATAAAGAAACTGAATTTCTGGAAGTGTGCCGATGTCATTGTTTTCGGCGTTCTGATCGGTCAGATCTGCGGGCGCTGGGGAAACTTCTTCAACAGAGAGGCATTCGGCGGCTACACAGACAGCCTGTTCGCGATGAGGATACCGGTGGATGCCGTAAACCGCGCGCAGGACATCACAGCGGAGATGAAAGCGAATATCGTGACAGTGAACGGCATAGACTGCGTTCAGGTACACCCTACATTCCTGTATGAGTCCCTGTTCAATCTATGTGTGTTCCTGTTCCTGCTCTGGTACAGAAAGAGAAAGAAGTTTGATGGTGAGATTTTCTTCCTCTATATAGGACTCTATGGACTTGGACGTTCGATAATCGAGGGACTTCGTACTGACCAGCTTCTGATACCGGGTACCTCGATCGCTGTATCGCAGCTTCTCGGGATCTGCCTCTTCGTGGGAAGCGCGGCATATCTGTGGTTCGGGCATTACAGAAAGATGATTAAGGAATGGTCGAATAAAGAAGCCGGTTAACGATCCTACGGTTATTCCGACCAATGATGCAGAACAGGTGCCAGCCTATGGCTGACACCTGTTATTTTTTGTTAGTAACGCTTTCTTCTGTCAGAAATATTCGTGTAGAGGTCGTAGAGGAAGGAGCCCGTCTTGCCGCGGGCAGGATGCTCATCGTCTGAGACATCCAGGTAGTATTTGTCATAGCAGTTGATGATTTTTGTACCGCTGTGATGGATGTACTCACGTGTGAACTCGTGTCCGTATTCCTTGTGGACATGGCCATGCAGCATATACTTCGGCTTGTATCTCTCACAGAGATAATTGAAGCATCCAAAGCCATGGTGCGGCAGGTCATCGAGGTCGCCGTAGCCCTCAGCAGGCGCGTGGGTTACAAGAATGTCAAAACCGTTGTGAAGACGGATAGACTTCTTAAGCCTGCGGATACGCGTAAGCATTTCGGCCTCGGTGTACATGTCCGGTCCCTCATGGTATCTTATTGAACCGCCGAGTCCTAAGATCCGGAGCCCGTTGAAATCGTAGATTTTGTCATCTATATCTGTGCATCCGAGAGGAGGCTTTTTGTCATATCCTCTGTCGTGATTCCCTCTGACATAGAGGAGCGGTACGTTTGTCATCGTGACTATATACTGCAGATAGTCCGAATGCAGGTCTCCGCAGGAGATGACAAGGTCTACGCCTTCGGTCATTTTTTTATCATAAAAATCCCATAATGCCTTGTCCTCGACATCGGCTAAGGCTAAAATCTTCATTCTAAACCTCACTGTTTGTTTTCAGGTTCAAGAGTTCCGCTGACTTCTACAGCGGCTTTTGCCTCGTGGTTCAGCTCAGACTCTATCGGCAGGCAGCCGAAGATATTGTCATTGAGCCACGTCATTGTAAGAATCTCTTCATTTGAAAGCTTCGGAGTACCGAAGCCCTTTACTTTCTTTTTATTCTGTTCCCAGATCTCACCATAAAACGGGTTAAGCTCATCTCTCTGCATCGACTGCTTGATGACATCCATAAGCTTGTAGCTCTGATACGGAAGATGAGGTGAGAGGATGACATCGATAACGCCGGCGGAGATCCCCCACCAGTAGTTTAAGGCCTTTGTGCCCTCTACCGGAGCGTCGTCCCAGGTTCCGTTAAGAATCTGCTTTATGATCAGCTCATAGTATTTGCCCCAGTCCCAGAGCGGGAAGGCAAGGTTGTCAAACGTGCCGTCTTCCCTCTCCCTGTAGAGACCGAATTCACGTGAAGCCTCGTTCGGCCTGATGAAGTCGGCTCCGGAGATCAGGTCTACCTGCATATCCTTAAAGTATGCCCTCCAGTCAAAGTCCTTTACGGACGACCAGGCCAGATAGATCTCTGACTCAGGATCAGCCATTGAAGCACCGATAGCGAACGCATTTATTTCTGAGACTGAGCCGAAAATAGGGTAGCTGGCCAGATATCCGATCCTGTGGCCCTTGTTTCTTGTGCCTGCGAGGAAGCCCATAAGAAACTTCGCTTCGTACATCCTGCCATAGTAGGTGCGGACGGCGTTCTGAGACAGATTCACGGAGCAGTTGAAGAACTTGACGTCAGGGAAGTGCACAGCGCTTTTGAGTGTCTCATCCATCTGGATAGGAGATACTGTAAAAATAAGCTCAGCCCCGTCATTTACTGCTTCATCGATCCTCTCGCGGAGAATTTTATCAGATGAACAGTCGTCGTATTTTTTCGTGACAACTGTTCCGTCCGATTTCTGCTCTATGTAGTTTCTGCCAAGCTCATGACCGTATATCCAGCCGGAGGTTTCAGCGGGTCTTTCATACATAAAGGCGACCTTAAGAGGCGACTTCGGTGAATATGAAGGCTTTCTGGCCAGAAGGCTCGTGATCACATTCGTAGTCTTCTCTACCTCAGCCGGATGCTCGACTATCTCTACGGAATCGGAGTCACCTGTTACGATGAATTCGTCCCAGAGCTTTTTCAGTCTTTCATGTAAAAGACTCTCTCCGACATTCATCAGGTTCGTGCCGTAGAAACGCAGGTACACGAGGAACGCGTCGCCTGTGGTCATGTCGAGTCTGTCGCCGCCATCCTTTTTAAAGGCTTTGCGGAAGCAGTTATAGTCGGTACGCAGATCCTCAAGCTTTTCGGTAGGCCAGACAGTCTTCAGATCCATACCGTAGAAATCAGCCAGCTTTGCGTATCTGCCTTCATCTGAGAATGAGATATCGTAGAGTGGCGCTACCCGGTAAAAATCAAGGAACTCGAAGTAGATCTTGTTCTCGAGGTCGTCTGTCCTTTTCGGGATGAGTCTGGTAACGTCAGCAAGTACAGTCTCAATGCCCAGGAATTCGGAAACAGATACCCTCTTGTTTCCCTCCTGCACATAGAAGGACCTCATGTATTCATAGGCCTTGATAGGCTCACGGATTCCCTCTGCCACAGCTGAATCGTAGAGATTGGACCATTTTATCGCGAACTCGCTGTCAGGCTCAAGAAGCGGCATGAAGTCACTTGCGAACGCCTCCGTCCTGCCCTTTGTCTTGGTGCCGCGGATATACTCTGTCGGAACCTCGACAAGGCCTACGTGTTCCTCTGATACGTCTGTCTGCTTTACGATTTCATCAAGTACAGGAAGATACGGGTATCTGCCGCGTCCTGTGTCTCGTCTGAAGGTTTTTTCTCCCCGCCTTTCGGCCCTGTTGTAATCATCAATCATAGTGTCTCCTCCATATCAGTCAGTGTAATAATTTTTAAATTTATGCCTCCATCTGCTAACAATATATGATTATACA
Source organism: Candidatus Weimeria sp. (assembly GCA_051878915.1). Lineage (GTDB taxonomy): Bacteria > Bacillota > Clostridia > Lachnospirales > Lachnospiraceae > Weimeria. Next base: position 10,880 of record JBJELA010000076.1, on the reverse strand, counting down.
CGAATGGAAACGATTATTGAACATTTTTCAAAAAAATTTATTATAGAAAAAACGTTTCCAGAATGGTAGCATAATATAAGCAGGATTATGGATTATATTTTCTGGAGGGACAAATGGCAAATATTCAGCCTGAATTAAAACGAGGCGCAGGCATCCTTCTTCCGGTAAGCTCGCTGCCGTCACCATACGGTATCGGAACTTTTGGAAAAGCTGCCTATGATTTCATTGATGAACTGGTACGCGCAGGACAGTCTTACTGGCAGGTGCTCCCTGTAGGACCTACAAGCTTTGGAGACAGCCCATACCAGTCTTTTTCCGCATTTGCAGGGAATCCTTATTTTATCGATTTGGATACACTTGCGGATGACGGACTCCTGGACAGGGACGAGCTTAAGGAGATTGACTGGGGCAGCAGTGCTGATGATGTAGATTACGCAAAGATCTACAACAACCGTTACAGGATATTGAAAAAGGCGTATCTCGCGTTTTTATCATCTGATGACAGAAAAATAAAAGACCGCAACGGCGACTTCAGACAGTTCCGTGAGATCAATTCCGAGTGGCTCAATGACTACGCTCTGTTTATGGCCTTGAAGGACAGAAATAACGGAAAGAGCTGGCAGGAGTGGGATGACGACATCAAGTTCAGAAAGCCTGAGATCGTCTCATACTACAAGGACCTTCTGAAGGAGCAGATAGATTTTTACTGCTTCCTGCAGTTTGAGTTCTACAGACAGTGGACTCTTCTCAAGAGATACGCGAACAGCCATGAGATCGAGATCATCGGAGATATCCCTATCTATGTAGCTCTCGATTCTTCAGATGTCTGGTGCCATCCGGAGAATTTCCAGCTCGATGAGCACCTGGATCCGATAGAGGTCGCAGGATGCCCTCCAGATGCTTTTTCAGATTATGGCCAGAAGTGGGGCAATCCGCTCTATGACTGGAAGAAGATGAAACAGGACGGTTTCACCTGGTGGAAGAAGAGAATGTCTTCCGCAGCAAACCTCTACGATATAGTACGAATCGATCATTTCCTCGGAGTGGTCAGATATTACTGCATTCCTTTAAATGGCGATCCGGTAGACGGACACTATGAGGAAGGACCTGGACAGGATCTTACGGATGCTATCTCAGAGGTTATGGGCGATTCAAAGATCATTGCTGAGGACCTTGGCGTAGTAGTTCCTGGAGTAAAGGATCTTCTCAGAAAAACAGGCTATCCGGGAATGAAGATTCTCGAATTTGCTTTTGATGGCAACAGACAGAATGAATACCTGCCGCATATGTATGACAGGAACTGTGTTGTTTACAGCGGAACACACGATAATGAGACTTTAAGAGGATATTTCAAGAGCCTCCCGCCTGTGGGTTATCAGTACCTTCTCGACTACACTGGCTCAGAGAATGAGAATGGCCTTATTGAAAAAATATTCCGCATGTCATACATGAGCGTAGCCAACACCGTTATTCTTCAGATGCAGGATATTCTGAAGAAGGACAATTCAGCCCGTATGAACCTTCCATCCACTATCGGAACGAACTGGAGATGGAGGATGACTAAAGGAGAATTCACAGAGGAGAAACAGAAATTCCTCAGAAAGCTCTCAGATACATATTCAAGAAATGAAAACAGAAAGGTGAACAAAGGACAGATGGTTGCAGAGACAGTAAAGAAACTTTACAACAAGGATATCAGGAACTGCTCAGACGAAGAGATTTATGTTGCTCTTCTTCACCTCGTTCGCGACATGGCAGAGGAGAGACGTTCAGACGCCGGAAAGAAAAAGGTATATTATATATCAGCAGAGTTCCTCATCGGAAAGCTCTTATCCAACAACATGTTAAACCTTGGAATTTTCGACGATGTAAAGAAGGAGCTTGCTGACAACGGCAAGGACATCTACCGTATTGAGGAGATCGAGAACGAGCCTTCTCTTGGAAACGGCGGTCTTGGAAGACTTGCTGCCTGCTTCCTCGATTCTATGGCTTCTCTCGGAATCCATGGAGACGGAATCGGAATCAACTACCATCTGGGACTTTTCAAGCAGGTATTCAAGGACAATCTTCAGAAGGAGACTCCAAACCCTTGGATCACAAAGGATTCATGGCTTATCGACAGACACAAGGAGTGCACTGTAGAGTTCAGATATCATACAGTACATGCCCATCTCTATGATATACCTGTTACCGGTTACGAGAACAGGACAAATGAACTTCATCTGTTTGATATCGACTCAGTAGACGAGCATATCACAGAGGGAGATACCATAAACTTCAACAAGGATGATATCGAAAAGAACCTTACGCTTTTCCTGTATCCTGATGATTCAGATGACAAGGGCAGAATGCTCCGTATCTATCAGGAGTATTTCATGGTAAGTGCCGGAGCGCAGCTCATCATTGACGAGTGCATCGACAGAGGCTCGAACCTTCATGACCTTGCAGACTATGCGGCAATCCAGATCAACGATACGCATCCATCTATGGTCATCCCTGAGCTGATCAGACTGCTGACTCTGAATGGTATCGATATAGATGAGGCAATAAACATCGTAACAAAGACCTGCGCCTACACTAACCACACCATCCTTGCAGAGGCTCTTGAGACATGGAACTTCGACTTCATGAATCAGGTTGTTCCGCAGCTGATGCCTATCATCACTATTCTTGACGCAAAGGTAAAGAACAAGTACAAGGACGCTTCTACATACATCATCGATGATAACAGAAACGTACACATGGCCTTCATGGATATCCATTACAGCCACAGTGTAAACGGCGTAGCTTATCTGCACACTGAGATCTTAAAGAACACAGAGCTCCACAACTTCTATGAGCTCTATCCTGAGAAGTTCAACAACAAGACAAACGGAATCACCTTCCGCAGATGGCTTCTCGACTGCAATCCGGAGCTCACAGATCTCATTGAGTCAAAGATCGGCGATGGCTTCAAGAAGGATTCAAATGAGCTTAAGAAGCTTATGGACTATGTGGATGACAAGGAGACTCTTGAGGCACTCCGTTCCATCAAGGTTCACAATAAGAAGAGATTCGCTGAGTTCATGAAGAACAATCAGGGAATCGAGCTCGATGAGCATTCAATCTTCGATGTTCAGGTTAAGAGACTTCACGAATACAAGAGACAGCAGTTAAACCTCCTGTTCCTTATCCATATGTACTTAGAGATCAAGAGAGGTAGAAAGCCGGTACGTCCGATCACAGCAGTATTCGGAGCAAAGGCAGCGCCTGCTTACATCATTGCGAAGGATATCATCCATCTGATCCTCTGCATGCAGCAGATCACAGCAAATGATCCTGACGTAGCTCCTTACCTGAAGGTTGTGATGATCGAGAACTACAACGTCACAGCAGCTTCGATCGTAATCCCTGCAGCAGATGTATCTGAGCAGATCTCACTTGCCTCTAAGGAGGCCAGCGGTACTTCAAATATGAAGTTCATGCTCAACGGTGCCGTAACTCTTGGAACAATGGACGGAGCAAATGTCGAGATCGCTGATCTCGTTGGAAAGGATAACATCTATACTTTCGGCGAGGATTCACAGACAGTCATCGACAGATACGCAAGAGGTGACTACAATTCACGCAGCTACTACGAGAAGGATCCTGTCCTCAAGGAGGCAGTTGACTTCATCGTAAGCGATACTGTAAGAAAAGTAGGAAATGCTGAGAACCTTGAGAGACTCTACAATGAGCTCCTCAACAAGGACTGGTTCATGACCTTCCCTGATTTCGAGGATTACTTAAAGACTCGTGAGCAGGTATATGCTGACTTTGAGGATCGTGACGCATGGGCTAAGAAGTGCCTTGTAAATATTGCAAACGCAGGCTTCTTCTCATCAGACCGTACCATCGATCAGTACGATAAGGAGATCTGGCACACCAGATAATTTTCTCCTACTTTACTAGAACTAAATATTTGTGTTAAAATAAAAGCAGTGTCTTTCCGAAGACACTGCTTTTGTTGTCTGTAAACATTTATTTTTTTATTTAAAGACGGATTATGGAAATACTTATAGTAGATGATGAGGCCATTGAGAGAAAGGGCCTTATAATGCTCCTTAAAAGGGAAAAAATAGACGCGCATATCAGAGAGGCGGGCAACGGGAAGCAGGCTCTCGAGAAGCTTGAGGAAAAGCCGGCTGACCTTATGCTTACCGATATCAAAATGCCGTTTATGGATGGACTCGAGCTTACAGATATCTGCTCAAAGAAGTATCCTGATATGAAGATGGTTATTTTTTCAGGATATGGCGAGTTCGAGTATGCAAGAAAGGCCATGAAGAGCGGTGTCACAAACTATATCTTAAAGCCTGTCGACCCGTCTGAATTTCATAAGACGATAGAAACCGTCACAAAACAGATGAGTGAGGCGGCGGTAGAGAGTGAAAACCGCGACAGGAGAAGCGACTTCATCCTTGAACACGTGATGCTTGAGCTTTTAAACGGAAGAGAGCTTGAGACCCTGGATCCATCTGTCCGTAAGATGATCCCTGACGGATTTGCGGAGGATATCGCTGTGATGGCTCTGATATCATTCAATCACGATTTCTTCGGATTAAAGTCGGTTAATTTTTCAGATGAGATAAAAAAGAAGACCGGCCTGGATTTCTGGTGCGTAAATATCGATCCGTCGAGCTGCGTTTTTCTGCTCTATGAGGAGATAAGTGACAGAAAGGCTCTCGGTGAAAAGCTGAATAATGCGGTAAAGCAGCTGTATGATGAAACTTCGTATGTGTCTGTTTCAGAGCCTCTTCCAGGCGGACATTCGAACATCAAGGCATTAGGCCGTACCTATGACTCATTGGAATCACTGATGGAAAACAGGTTCTATCTGGGAGACGACCACGTATTCCTGGAGGGTGAAGAGAATGAGCCTGCGGATATTAATGACATAGATTCTGATGTCCTGATGAAACAGATAAAGCAGGATATAAATGTTAAGGATATGGTAGGACTCCGTGAGCACTATGAGAAGCTCTGTGACAAGTATAAGAACAATACAGGATTCTCCCAGGTGTATGTGAAGTTCGTCTTCTCGAACCTTATGAAGGAGATCTATGACAACGTGCCAAAGGCTGATCAGGGCTCGCTTTCAGCGGATGTCGACAAGCTCTACAGGACGACTGATTTTTCAGAGGTCATGAATATCTTAGACCGCGGCATCTCGCTCCTCGAGAAGAACTTTGACCTGAATCCTCAGACCTCCCATCGTGAGATAGAGACTGTAAAGCAGTATATCTACGATCATTACAATGAGGAGCTTTCAACGGAGCTCCTGGCCGAAAAGGTCTATATGGCGCCGAGCTATCTTTCCCATGTGTTCAAGAAGGAGACAGGACAGAATCTTTCGAAGTTCATCAAATCACTCCGCATGGAAAAAGCGAAGCAGATGCTTGAGGAGACTCACAACAAGATCGTAAATATCAGCTATGCTGTCGGATATCCTAATGTATCGTATTTCTGCCGCAGTTTCAGGGCTTATTTCGGTGTCAGCCCGCAGCAGTACAGGAGTGAGGAAGGCAAGTAATGTTTTCACGTATTCGCCGTATGTTTGACAGGAGATTCAGAGATTCCCGCCTTATCAACAAGATAATGATGATCTATGTCTCCATAAGCGTGGTCCCGATACTTATTCTCGGAGTTTTCCTGGTCATGCAGGAGAGAAATACGATGCAGAGACAGAGGACGGAGTCTATGAAGAACTCCCTGGAACAGGCTGCGTATTCTCTATCCTCTGATATCCGTGTCTATAACAATCTTTCTGACTATGTGGCCTACAACCAGACTGTAAGTGATGCCCTGACAGCTTCATATTCCAGCAAATACGACATCTATGAGCAGTACGAGAAGACCATCGATCCTATACTCCTGTCGCCGTCTTATTTTTCACCTGACCTGGAAAAATTAAAGATTTACGTAAACAATGGCCTGCCTTCGCATGGCGAGACCATTGCCCAGCTTTCTGATATAAAGGATTCAAAATGGTATAAGGATAATAAGGATTCGCTGAACCAGTCCGTGACCTGGATCGTAGACACCAAAAAGCACAAGATAAGGTCTGTGAGGACAATGCCGCTGATGGAGATGAACAATGCCACTGCGCTCCTTTATATAGAGGTAAAATATGACGCTCTGTTCGACAGTTTTGACAATATCTGTCAGGATGGCCAGGGACTTGTGGTATTAGACGCGAACGGAAACACTGTCTATCAGAAAAGAAACGGAGTCTCCGCAAATGCGGTGCCTGTATCAAAGCTGATGAGCGGAGCAGACAGATACGGCCATTATTACATTGAGAGCAAAAAGATACAGGGCCTCCAGCTTACTGCTTATATGTATGGAAAGAACAGCTTCTATATCTGGCAGAATGTGCAGCTGGTTATTGTCCTTCTCGTTTACATAATGATCGTTATCGCGACTCTTCTGATCGCGTCGAGGATGTTCCAGCGCTATGTCGTAAATGATATTACGAGTCTCGAGGCAAATATGGAGGAGGTCAGGAATGGAAATCGTACGCTCTCTGTAGTTTCAGATTCAAAGGACGAGATTGGCGGCCTGATCCGTGACTTCGGCTCAATGCTTGCGGAGATAAACAGGCTCATCAAGGAAAACTATGAAAACAAGCTTTCGCTTCGTAAGGCTGAAATGAAGGCACTTCAGGCACAGATCAACCCTCATTTTTTATATAATTCGCTTTCGCTTATCAACTGGAAGGCTATCGAGGCAGGAGCTGACGATATTTCTGAGCTGACGCTCGCGCTGTCCAGCTTCTACAGAACGTCTCTGAATCATGGCAGAAATGTCCTTTCGGTCCAGGGTGAGATAGAAAATGTAAAGAGCTACATAAAAATACAGTCGTTCATGCATGACAACAGCTTTGATACTGTGATCGATATGGATGAAGACATTATGGAGTATGAGACTCTGAACCTTCTCCTGCAGCCGCTGGTGGAGAACGCGATAGATCACGGCATTGATATGAAGGAGGACGGCAGGGGCTTCATCAAGATCATTGGCCGGCAGACCGCGGACACGATAGTTATCACCGTGGAAGACAATGGCGTCGGCATGGACCAGGATACGGCCGACAGCATTATCACCTTTAAGAGCAAGGGATATGGTGTCGCGAACGTAAACCAGCGAATAGAGCTGTTTTATGGAAAGCCTTACGGGTTAAAGATCAAAAGCGAGCCTGGCAGGGGGACAAAATGCACGATTACAATTCCAAAGAGGAAAATGTCGTAAGAACAGGACCGGATATCTGAATCCGGTCCTGCTCTTTTTATGATATTCAATTTTTTTTCAATACAAAGACAAAAAAATAACATAAATCAAAAAATTATTATATTTACGATTTGGGCCATCAAAACTATAATAATCATTGTAAACAAGGAAATGCTTATTAAGGCCCTTACTCAAAGGGAGGGGCCGAGAAGGAGGAAATTAAGCATGAAGAAAAAAATCGTTAGTTTACTTCTTGCAGCATCAATGGTTGCTACACTTGGTGCATGCGGAAGCAGCTCAAGCTCATCAAACAGCAGCTCATCAGCAGCTTCATCAGATTCAACATCTAAGGCTGATGACCCGGTACAGTCTCTTATCAAGAACACAACCGGAACTGTAGATCTTACTCTCTGGTGCTCAGAGACAAAAGAGTATCAGACAGTTATGAAGGAGATCGTTGATAACTTCAAGAAGGAGTACTCAGATGTAGACTTCAACATCACAATCGGTTCTGAGTCAGAGGCCGATGTAAAGGATGACCTTCTTAAGGATGTCGAGGCTGGTGCCGATGTATTCGTATACGCTGATGACCAGACAAACGAGCTGGTTAAGGCTGGAGCTCTTCAGGAGGTTTCTCAGACATACACATATGATCCGAAGGAGACAGATACAGATGGTTCTCTTGAGGCTGCAACAATCGACGGAAAAGTATATGCTTATCCTATGACAGCTTCAAACGGATACTTCCTTTACTATGATAAGAGCGTTATCCCGGATGAGGATGCAGGTTCACTCGACAAGATCCTTGCTGACTGCGAGAAGGCTGGTAAGACATTCGGTATGGAGGTTTCAAACGCCTGGTACCTTTACAGCTTCTTCAAGGGCGCAGGACTTGATGCTACTTTAAACGATGACGGAAAGACAACAGACTGCGACTGGAACTCAACAACAAACGATCCTACAGGTGCTCAGGTAGCTGAGGCTATCACAGCAGCAGCAAAGAGCAGCGCTTTCAAGAACCTTGGAAACGATGATCAGATGGCTGCAATCAAGGATGGTAAGATGGCTGCATGCGTTAACGGTACATGGTCATCACAGACTGTTAAGGACGCTTGGGAAGACAACCTTGGTGCTGCTAAGCTTCCTACATTCACATGCAACGGCAAGCAGGTTCAGATGGGTTCATTCTCAGGATTCAAGCTTGTTGGTGTAAATGCTTACTCTAAGCAGACAGGATGGGCTATGCTTCTTGCAGAGTACATCACAAATGCTGAGAACCAGATGAAGATCTTCAAGGCTACAGGTGAGGGCCCGGCTAACAAAGAGGATCAGCAGAGCTCAGATGTTACATCATCTCCAGCTATCGCAGCTCTTAACTCACAGGCTGAGTTCGCAAGCCTTCAGCGTGTAGGTGCTAACTTCTGGACTCCAGCAAATTCACTTGGACAGTCACTTGTTGAGGGTAAGTACTCAGACGCTCAGAAGCTTCTTGATGAGGCTGTTGAGGGTATCACAGCAGAGGTTAAGTAATTAAAACCTTTAAGCATTAACTAAATATTTAAGCACAGTCTTAAAATATTCAGCTGCGGCCGGTATTAAAGCCGACCGCAGTTTTTTTCGAAACAGGCACACTTCAATTTTGAAAGAGAGAAACTATGGAAGAAGATAAGATCAGCCTTCGCCAGTATTTTGTAAAATTTGGCACGGCCGTAAAGAACGGTAATATCTTTACCAAACTCTCGCTGATAATCATGGGTATGGGCCACTGGGCTAACGGTCAGTACATAAAGGGCTGCATCGTTACCGGAGTTGAGGCTCTCTTTATCTGGGCTATCTGTCTTATCGGCGGGACATACTGGCCAAAGCTTGGAACGCTTGGTACAGTTCAGAGAAAAGAGCAATTCGATCCTCTTACAATGCAGAAGACAGTTAACAATTTCGATAACTCTCTTCTGATCCTTCTTTTCAGTATTGTTGGTATAGTAATAGCTTTCTTCTTTGCCCTCTACTACATCTACAATATTAAGAAGATTTATGAGGTTCAGCAGAGAAAAGAAGCAGGTCTTCATGTTAACACATTCAAGGAAGACTGCCGTGAGATGATAAATGGTAAGTTCTATGTAACACTTCTTGGACTTCCTACTCTTGGTGTTATAATCATCAATGTCATCCCTATCGTTTTCATGACCTGTATCGGTTTTACCAACTACGATATAGATCATCAGCCGCCTACATATCTGTTTACCTGGGTAGGTTTAAAGAACTTCCACACCCTTTTCACTTCAAGTGTTTCTGATTCATTCGGATACGTATTCATCCGTATCCTTATCTGGACACTGATCTGGGCTATCGTAGCTACATTCACGACTTTCTTTGGTGGAATCTTCCTCGCGAAGTTCATAAACGACAAGAGAACGAAGCTTCCTGCTATGTGGCGTACATTCTTCGTTATCACAATCGCCATCCCACAGTTCGTTACCCTTCTTCTCGTCGGTAAGATGTTCGGAAACAACGGTATCGTAAATGGTATATGTTCACAGATAGGATTGACCAAATTCCTTGAAAGCCTCGGAATCGTTTCAAAAGGTCTCGGATACATTCCATTCCTGTCGAAGCCGGGCTGGGCTCACGTGATGATCATTCTGATCAATATCTGGGTAGGTGTTCCTTACCAGATGCTCTCAGCAACAGGACTTCTGATGAATATCCCTACTGATCAGCTCGAAGCCGCAAAGATTGATGGAGCAAGTGAGAGACAGATATTCTGGAAGATCACAATGCCGTATATCATGTTCGTCATGGGACCTTCACTTGTTACATCTATCATCGCAAACATCAATAACTTCAACGTTATCTACCTGTTGACAACAGACTACACCACAACGAATATGAGATTCGCTAACTCCCATGGTAACGAAGTAGATCTTCTTATCACATGGCTGTTCAGACTGACGAATAACTATTCGAACTTCAAGATGGCATCTGTTATCGGTATCATAACATTTGTTATCTGCGTGGCTCTCACGCTCTTAAGCTTCTCGAAGTTCTTACAGGGTGACAGAGAGGAGGAATTCCAGTAATGAGCGACAATACTAACACAGAAAAAATAGTTATCAAGGCACCTGTCAGCAAAAGAATAGTAAGGCCTATACTTCGCCATGTATGGCTTGGATTCCTGTCATTTATCTGGCTGCTTCCTATCGTATGGCTGTTTGTTACATCCCTTTCAGGATATAAGGGAATTAACACAAACCATTTCTTCCCACAGACATGGTCACTCGACAACTACAAGCAGCTTTTATTCGAACCTGATACAGTTGCGAACTTCCCGGCATGGTTTAAGAACTCGATGATAATCGGTTTTTTCACCTGTATTATTTCCAGTATCTTTGTCATGATGACAGCTTACGCTTTCTCATGCATGAGATTTAACGGCAGAAAACAGCTGATGAGCTTCTCCATCACACTTGGTATGTTCCCTGGTGTTCTTTCGATGATCGCTATCTACTTCGTCATGAAGATGGTCGGTCTGACAAACTCCATCGTAGGACTTATCATTATCTATTCAGCAGGATCCGGACTTGGATTCCTGATACTGAAAGGATTCTTCGATACGATCTCAGGATCGCTCC
>JBJELA010000075.1:0-3010 GCA_051878915.1 Candidatus Weimeria sp. | reverse complement strand
ATAAATCAAAGGTTTCAGTGAAATCAAATGGTTTTCACCGCATTTATGACTCGGCGATTGAGGCAGACTCTCTTAACAGCCAGAGTGCGGTCGAGGTTTATAATGGGATTTTAAATCTTTGATTTTTTAAAAAAATGTCTTGACATACATTTGTAAAAGTGTTATGCTAGCAGAGTTGTTAAAAGCAGAGTATTCCACTCTCACCTGAGCACCTGGCGAAAGCAGTGTGAGTGACTCAGTGTTACATAGTTAGGATCTAAGGATTTTTTATTATGTATTTTTGTGGATAGTCTGCCTATCCACTTTTTTTATGTCCATTGGAGGTGTACCATTAGCGAATTACTGGTAAATGAAAAGATCCGTGCAAAGGAAGTACGTCTTATTGGCGAGCACGGAGAACAGGTAGGAATCATGTCTGCCAAAGAGGCGCAGATCAAGGCACGTGAGGCTGATCTGGACCTGGTACTTGTTTCTCCAAATGCACATCCACCTGTATGCAAGATCATAGATTACGGTAAATACCGTTATGAGCTTGCGCGTAAGGAAAAGGAAGCAAAGAAGAAGCAGAAAGTCATTGAGGTTAAAGAGATTCGTTTCTCACCGAATATCGATGAAAACGATATGAATACCAAGCTGAACAGCGCCAGGAAATTCCTCGCTAAAGGAAATAAAGTCAAGCTTACACTCAGATTCCGTGGACGTGAAATGGCTCATATTGCGTCAAGCCGCCATATCATTAACGATATAGCTGAAAAGCTTGGTGATGTAGCCACAGTGGATAAGCCTTCAAAGCAGGAAGGCAGAAGCATCAGCATGGTGCTTACACCGATTAAGGATAAATAATCCGGTGTAGAGGCAGAACAAACAAAGGAGGATATCTATCATGCCAAAGATGAAGACCAAGAGAGCAGCTGCAAAGCGCTTTAGTGCAACAGGAACAGGAAAGCTTAAGAGAAATAAGGCTTTCAAGAGCCATATTCTGACGAAGAAGACCACAAAGAGAAAGAGAAATCTCCGCAAGGCAGCTATGACAGACGCTACAAACGAGAAGAACATGAAGAAGATTTTACCATATCTTTGATGGTAAGGATTATGTCAGGAGGTAGATTAAGATGGCAAGAGTTAAAGGCGGATTAAACGCAAAGAAGAAGCATAACAGAGTATTAAAGGCAGCAAAGGGATACAGAGGAGCACGTTCAAAGCAGTATCGCGTAGCCAAGCAGTCAGTCATGAGAGCACTTACTACTGCTTATGCCGGAAGAAAGCAGAAGAAGAGACAGTACAGACAGCTCTGGATTGCCCGTATCAATGCAGCAGCCCGTATGAACGGACTTTCCTACAGCAAGCTTATGCACGGTCTTAAGCTCGCAGACGTAGAGATGAACAGAAAGATGCTTGCAGATCTCGCTGTTTCAGATGCTGAAGGTTTCACAAAGCTCTGTGATCTTGCAAAGAGCAAGGTAGCGTAAAGCAATCCCGATCCTCATAGCGCGGGCATCCTGCGTTATGAGGTTTTTTTATATCATGCAGGAGTCTATTATTGGAAGATAACAAAAAAGTCACGAAAATGCCGCACAGGGTATCAATGCCACGCATTGAAGTGATTCTTTTCATATGTGTTTTTATTTACATCATCTTTCATATGGTGTCTTATTTTTCAGGAAAACACATAGCGGTTACTGAGGTAAAGCAGGGTGAGATCGTAACTGACAATCGTTTTACAGCTCTTGCCCTTCGTGATGAGACGCTTGTTCCTTCGGATGCTTCAGGAGAGGCATATTACTACCTGCCTCACGAGAGCCGTGTCAAAAAAAATGAAACCGTCGTAAGTCTTGACAAAACCGGAGATCTGATTCGGGAGATAAATAACGGGACTGAAGACAAGCTCTCTCTTACAGATGATCAGAAGCAGGACATTACCGAGCTGTTAAGCAGCTTCAATGAGGCATACTCACCTGATGATTTTTCATCTACATATTACCTGAAGCAGAATGCCTCTGACTACCTGGCTTTGGTAAAGGGTGAGAAGGTCAAGAAGTCATTAAGTAAAAATATAAAATCACTTGTTTCTGATGGCTCTGTAACAAATGTAACAGCGCCTGAGCCGGGCCTTCTCTGTCTCTCCTACGATAATCTGAACGGACTGACCGAGGATACTTTTACAAAGGATTCCTTTGATGAGTCAGCATTAAAGACTACGGAGGTATCAACCGGAGATAACCTTTCAGATGGAGACACGGCCTTCAGGCTGGTGACAAGTGATAACTGGCAGCTTGTGGTCCCTGTATCTGATTCGCTTGCAGACGAACTGAAGTCTGAAGGCGCAATAGAGATCAGGTTTGAAAAGGACAGTACTGAAGTCTGGGCCACTCCGCATGTAGTCGAGCGTGACGGAGACAAATACCTGGTGCTTGATTTAGACGATTCGATGGATCGCTTTTCTGACAGCAGATTTCTGGATATCGAGCTGCTCTTTGACAATGAATCCGGACTTAAGGTTCCTAATTCATCAATAGTTTCAAATACAAAGACCTCATCCGACGGCGGATACCAGAAGACATACGGCGTATATCTCGCCAACAAGGGCTATACCCAGTATGTAGAGGTTAAGATCTTATATAAAAATGGTCAGTACAGTATCATAGAACCTGTCAGGGGCAATGCCCTGAACCTCTATGATTATATAGTGCTTGATGCTTCAAAGGTAAAGGACGGAGAGCTGATAAACAACTGACAGGAGGTATTTTTACATGGGAATAGTAAGTGATAATCTTAAGGTTGTAGAAGAAAAAATCCAGAATGCCTGTGATCGGGCCGGAAGAGACCGTTCCGAGGTTACACTTGTAGCAGTAAGTAAGACTAAACCTGTCGATATGCTGATGGAAGCATATAACGATGGCATCAGGATTTTCGGTGAGAACAAGGTTCAGGAGCTTACTGGTAAAATAGAACAGATGCCGGATGACATACAGTGGCACATGATAGGACATCTCCAGAGGAATAAGGTAAA
>JBJELA010000074.1:0-3011 GCA_051878915.1 Candidatus Weimeria sp. | reverse complement strand
AGTATAATTTATCCTCTGGAATATTTCAAGCATTTTTTATGTAAAATAAAACGAACCCCGCTGTACGCGGGGTTCTGATATATTCCGTAATTACTCGATCAGAGGAGGCGTATCCACACCCTCGAAAACCTCTTCAAGCATATAGACATATTCCTGATAAGCCGGCAGGTAGGAAAGCTCGCTTAAGACACGGGCCACACTCTTGTAGTACCATGCCTGCTGCGCTTCATCCTTCATGTTGAACTTTTTCCAGATGCCTGAACCATTCTCACGGAAATCCCTGATAGTCGAGCGCATGTTGCTGACCTTGTCAGCGAGCATTATCATCTTCGATTCTATCGGAGCGTCCTTCACATGCATCAGGTTTTCCTCTTTTCTGATGCGCCAGGTATCCTCCTTAGGCATTCCCTCGCGCTTGTTTTCAGATTCTGAAAGTACGAGCTCTGTGATCCTGTCTCCAAAATTTTCTTCGAGGATCTCCTTCGTGCAGCTCGTATCCTCTATCACATCGTGAAGAGCCGCTGCGCAGATCACCTCGACATCATCGGTCATTTTTGAGACAAGTCCCATAGTCTCGAGCGGGTGAACTATATAAGGAATATTATTGCCCTTTCTCTTGGCTCCCCTGTGAGCCTTTGCAGCAAATCTGATCGCCTTTTCTTTAAGAAGCTCGTCGGCGGAGCCATCCTCCTCCACATATTCAGGGAATTCACTGCTGATGCCCGCTGCCATCAGATGGTCGATCCTGTCCTTTTCCATCTCAGGCGTAGGATTCATCTCCCTCCACCTGTCCTTAGGAGCGGAGAGGTCGAAATACCTGCAGTAATTCGAAGGGAAATCGCCGTTTCTGAGCGGACAGTCATTACAGAACGCTATCCCGTCCATGAAAACATCATCAGCGGCTCTGCAGTAGTAGTCTCCTGAGTCATCCTTGATCACTCTGTGGTCGATCTCACTGTATGTACAGGTTTCATTTTTCTCAAGAATCTGCTGCATAATATTCCTCCTCTGTTCAAAAGGTATGGATGATCACTTTCTGTTTACGTATGTAGGTACGACATGTACCAGGGCGCCTGAAACCGCGGCTACTATAACTGCCGCAAGGACTGCCTCTATAACTCCGTTAAAGCCTATCACTCCGATGATCACGCCTAAGAGCGCATCCTGCGCGACATTTGTGGCTGCGGCGTACGCGTCGTGATAGAGCAGATAGATGGACGGCATTACTATAAGCGTATTAGTAAGTGCTCCTGTAAGTCCGGCGTAGGCGTATGCTGTGACATTGGTATCGTTTTTTACAGAAACCAGAAGAAGCACTGCAAAAACTGCCGCTGCTATGATCACTGCAAGCACTGTAGATCCGCCTGACATCTGCTTTTTGAGGAGCTGTGTAAGCCCTGCAAATGCTATGATACTGATAAGCGCATCCATGACTGCTATCTTTACCTTTGCGCTGTTTCCGGAAGAGAGCTTCCTTACCAGCAGGTAAATAAAGTACGGGAAAACTCCTACGAGAATTCTGGGTACAAAGCAGATAAACGCGCTCTTTATGGCGCCGCTCGGGCCGAACTGTGAGGCAGCCAGTACCGGTGAAAATACGAAGGCACTGACTGTAGCCGGTGTCACTGTGTTCTTTATAAAACTCGTAAGTCCAAAGATAAATCCCAGGAACGCTCCTCTCTTAGGCCCTAAAAATATCGCTCCAAGTATCACAGGGATATGGATTATCGTAGCATTTATGACTCCAAGCGGGATGTATCCGAGAGGAGTGAAAGCCATGAGGATTATGATCGCTGTAAAAAGCGCCGTAAGCACAAGGCTTAAAGTATTTTTCTTAGTATTCATGTGTCATATTCTAATTGTTTTTTTACTTAAATGCAATGTTTTTTTCAGACATCGCATTCTGTTGTTGTTAAAGTTCCGTAACCTGTTCAGACCAGCCGGCCGTGCTTCTCATAGCGCACCACCCTCGTGGCCCGGTTTTTTTCATCCACGAGGACGACTACAGGCTTCTCGATCTGCTCTCTGTCCGGGTCTGCCTGTGCGTAGCACATGATGATCACATGGTCGCCTACCGCCGATTTTCTCGCGGCTGCGCCGTTCAGGCAGATGATCCCGCTTCCAGCTTCGCCAGCGATCACATAGGTGGAAAACCTTTCGCCGTTCTCCACGTCCGCGATCTCTACCTTTTCGTACTCTCTGATATGGGCGGCCTTCATCAGCTCCTCATCGATCGTGATGCTTCCGACATATGAGAGCTCCGCCTGCGTTACCACAGCGCGGTGGATCTTTGATTTCAAAATATTGATAAGCATATATTCCTCCGACCGTTTATGGCTTACTTTACGATAATATTGTCGATAAGCCTTACTTTTCCTATATATACAGCTATCGCAATCAGTGTCTCCTTACCGTCGAGCTTTTTCTTCGGCTGGAGGATCTCAAAGTCAACAGCTGATACATAGTCGATGCGGGCCAGAGGCTCGGTCTTTATTTTTTCGGTGATGAGCGAGGTTATTTTTTCAAGGTCCTTCTCTCCTGCGTCAATTGCGCTCTTTGCCTCACGAAGCGAAGCAGAGAGGATTACGGCTGCCTTTCTCTCATCCGATGAGAGATAAGTATTTCTGGAGCTCTTCGCCAGTCCGTCCTCCTCACGGATTATAGGGCATCCGACGATCTCGATATTGTAATTGAGGTCGTGGACCATCCTGCGGACTACTGCCAGCTGCTGGGCGTCCTTCTGGCCGAAATATGCCCTGTCAGCCTCGGCGATATGAAACAGCTTTGTCACTACTGTGCAGACACCGTCGAAATGGACCGGACGTACCGCGCCGCAGAGGCCTGCTGTCAGAGTGTCCACATGGACCTTTGTGTAGTGGTCGCTTCCGTACATCTCCTCAGGAGTCGGATGAAAAATAAGGTCCGCCCCGATCGACTCACAGAGTTTCTTATCAGCCTCAAAATCACGCGGATACTGCTCTAAGTCCTCATTCGGCCCGAACTGCGGCGGA
>JBJELA010000073.1:0-3014 GCA_051878915.1 Candidatus Weimeria sp. | reverse complement strand
TTTAGTTTTGTGCTAGCAACACAATCCATGCTTTAATGCTTTCCCGGCTAATAATTAGTGGTATTTACTTATAATTCGTAAACCCAAGATCCTTAAGGCTGAGACCAGTTCTATTTTTTAATGAAGAGTTTATAATCGAGTATCCCAGTCCAAAAATAACTCTCGAACCTTCCTGTCCTCCGTCGTACCCTTCTGTTACAATATAGCTTATATCATCCTTTGAAGACAGTGTTGAAATGTCATAATAACGATCTGCCACGGCTTTGAAACCTATATTACTATAACGTGAGGAATCAATTCTTTCCACCTCGGGCTTGAATTTACCAGTGCCATCTAATGCAAATTTCACTTTAGCACCTTGATTGGAATATGTTTCATCTTCAGTCCATGTAATCTCAACAGTTCCATTTGCGCGAACAGCAACTCTTGTCGTATATCTCGAACCTCCTGAGTATGGATAATCAGGGTATATGACCTTTCCGTCACCATCAACCAGGTTATCCACTCCATGTTCATTCACATATGCCTTGAGCTTTTCAAGACTTGTTCCCGTTGTTGTAGAGGTATCAGTACCTGTCTGGCTTGTATTCGTGCCTGTGCCAATATTACCTGTCTGACTTGTATTCGTGCCTGTGCCATCGTTACCAGTCTGGTTTGTATTGATATCGGTATTAGTATTATTTGAACTGCTGTTTGAGTCATCAAATGTTCCATATGTCGGGAAGTTACCAAATCCGAGATCTCCCAGACTCATCTGACAGTTTTTCTTAAGAGCGATATTTATCTCAGTTTCTGCCAGCGCAAAGATTGAGTAAGCCAGACTCTGACGGCTTCTGTTAAGACTGTCGTAAGTCGAAACTGGTGTTATATCAAATTCTATTTCTCCATTAGTTCCCGTAAGACCAGAGATTGGATAATCTTTTACCGCAACACCATTAATATCCTGTAATGAAGACGATGACAGTTCATAGGTAATCGTTGGTCTTATCGTCGAGTTCTTTCCGCCTGTCAGCTTAAACTGCATCTTCTGCGTATAAGATGAAGTGATATCCATCCAGTCGAAGTCAATACTACCGTCATTGTTTATTGCAGTACTAATAACATAATTATACGATGAAGAAGAGTAAGGATATGGCAGATAGAGCGTCTTTTTTCCATCACTGGCTGTGATACCAGACTTCTCTATCTGATTTTTCAGGCTGGTAAAAGCCTTGGAGACTTCTGTATCAGATACCACTGATGAGGTGGTATCGTTCCCAGGTACATCGATTGTCTCCTGTCCTGTCGAGCTTGTATTGTTATCGCCTGTCTGTGTCGTTACAGTCTCATCGCTCACCCTGAAATCAGTATTACCAAATATTACAGGTCTGGCATTATAAGAGTCTGACAGACTATAGCCATAAATCCTCTGATCATACTCATCTTCACTGGCACCTATATCAGATTCTGCCTTCGAAAGAGCTTCTCCCGCAGTATAATACTTACCAGAACTTTTATTGACCGTTGCAAGGTTCTTAAAGATTTCACCACCCAGGTCGTCAGAGTAACTTGACACGCTGTCTGTGAATGCTATGACCGTTGCTCCTTTTTTCGTAAAGGCTGATGCGAGTCGGTCATCTACTCCACCATCACAAATGCTGAAATAGATTATGGTGTCATCGAGTGAATCCGCTGTGAGTTTATCTTCAAAGAACTTCCCTGTATACGCTATCCGATTCTCGCCATTTGCTGGTCCTACTAGATTGTACTCGCCGCTAACTATTCCCTTGTAGATAGGATCCGAGGTGTCAAGGTCGTACATATAGTTTATCAGATCTCCGTTAGACCACTCTTTACCTGAGCACACCTCTGGCCCAAGGTCATCCGAATATCCACCATGCCCGTCCCAGTAAATAATCTGATGATCGGATATCTTTTTTACCGATGTTTCATCGACATTATGACGGGTAACCACATCACCCTTTGTCACATTAGACAGAGCTTCCACATATGATATGGCATTATCAGCAACGGTATTATTAAAATTATAATCGTCAGCACTAATGTCCATTCCATAGAATGGCTTGAATATCATAGTGGTAAGCTGCGTTGATCCGGCTCCAGCCTTCGTACCAGCTACCATTGGAGAAAAGGTATATCTGAGTCCGCTTCCAACAAACGTCACATATACTGATCCTGTATGTTTTTCTACTGTATCGAGGATTCCCTGATTTTTCCACTCTGTAGCTGCTTTATATGCCTCATCAATTACAGTGGAGAGATCTGACTCCTTCACATAACCATTTTTATCGGCATACTTATCGTTTATTTCACCAAAACCATTGATGACTGTCTTAAAGTTGTCTGCCGAATCAGTAGATACACTGTTCGAGTATACATCTATTGACAGTTCATCGCTTGACTTGCTTCCCAGCTTTGCCACATAGATAAGGCTGGTCCCTGCCGTTCCAGCTGACAAAGTCTTTGAACAGGTATAGGTTCCATCACCCTTTACTGCGTCATCACCCTTTCCGTCATCACGGAAGGTTCCATAACTCTTACTGCTCTGGTAGAGTTTTATCGCATTTTTCCCTACCCGCTTGTAGTTCTTTACATCGATGGTAAAAATAACCTTATCACTTGTGCCTGCTATAAGCCCAGTAGTATCTGAGCGAAGCTTTCCTAATACAGGCGCGCTGCTGGTCTTAAATTTTTTCCACGAAGAAAGCGCCTCTGCACCAGATGCTGACTTTACTGAATAATAGTAAGTCTTCCCGTCATCTGTAGAATTATCGACATACTTCGTTTTAGTGACAATAGCAAGAGTCTTTGCTCCATTACCGTTCTTCTTAGTGCTGCGAAGTACTTTGTACTTTCTTACCGATGAGACTTTCTTCCATGAGATTGTAACTGCTGCATTTCCCGTCTCTTTGACAGAGCTTACAGTAATCCTGGCAGCCTTTGCGGCTAGTGCCTGCACCGTAGCGGCATTAGGCACTGTAAATATCATAGCACCAGCCAGCAACAGAGCAGAT
>JBJELA010000072.1:0-15056 GCA_051878915.1 Candidatus Weimeria sp. | reverse complement strand
CACCTTAATTCAATGTTTAAGCAACAGCAAAAAAGAGTACACGAATACAGGCATGAGTTAAACTATTTATCAACTCTTCTTACTGAAAAGGCATATGCCAGAGCAAGTAATTATGTATATGAGCTTACTTTGAAATCCAACAAAGAGGATAATGTCATAAATACTGGATCGCTGGTGATTGATTCCATCCTAAATGATATGTATCACTCTGGAATCAAGGCAGGAATTCAGTTTATTCTAAAGCTTGATGATCTCAGCAAAGTAAACATACCTGATGAAGACCTTGTTGTCTCTATTTCAAATCTGGTACAGAATGCACTTCAAGATGAAATCCATGAACCTGTAAAGGAAATAAAACTGTACTGTCAGGATAAAACTGGCTGCCTGATGTTCTCTATTCAGAATCGAATATCTGAAAATGACCATCAACCCAGAAATGGCCTCGATATTACTCATGGGTACGGATTGATAAATGCACGCGAAATTGCAGACAAATATAACGGTAGTTTTACCACTGGAATCAATAATGGATGGTATGAAAGCTCTATAATAATACCATATCATTAGCCTGTATTAGTGCTTTAGCCCTGTAAGTATGGCTGGTAATAAAAGCCACAACGATCAGACACTCTACCGTTATTTTTATCCATCATATTCCGTTAAAAAATCTCTGGATTTTTTCTGCCGACAGCGGTTTTTCTCCGAGCCGCCCTGACGGATCAGCGGAGAGAATGACCTGCGCCTGCGCGCTGTCAAAACCCGTAAAACGCATATATCCAGCTTCGTCTCCCGATATCTCACCTCTATCGGAAATAGAACGCAGTATAGAATAGCACTTCTTCAGATGGATCAGGAGAGCATTCAGATCATTTTCTCTGGTGAAATAATTATCCTCACCTGCTTCGTCACAGTATGCCTTAATCGAAACAGCTATCACGGTAAGAAGCAGCTCACCGCTTAAATCCGAGTCAGGCAGCATCAGATCAGGGCGGACTGCAAGCACCTGATCCATAAAGTTCCTGGCTTCAGAGGTCTTCCCCTGATGCAGAAGCTCTCCGACAGCAGCGACCAGCTCATGAGTCTCCGCCTTAAGGGCTGAGTAAGCCACCGGGCACTCATACACTCTAAGCTCCCTGGCCTTAATAAACGGCATAAGAAGAAACTCACTTAAGAATCCATAGACTCTCTTCTCATAGTCGTTATAGCTTGAGATATCGATATTCGCTGAGACTTCAGTCAGAATACTGAACAGATACTCGCAGTAGTCATCAAAAAGCTCCCTGGATGTCACAAAAAGATTCCCAAAATATGTACCATGAGCCTGTGTCATCTCATCGAAGGCCGTGGCATATTCGGGATAGAGCTTTTTTAAAGCGTATCCTGTCATATCCATATCCTTTACAAAGTGAGCCTCAGCGTAGTTCTCACGGTTCGTCTTCTCTGTGGGCGTGTACCTTGGCGCGATGATATCATAACTCTGCAGGATCTCGTCAAACTTCTCCCCTGACATAATCTTCCTGTCAGAATCCACGAAAAACCTGCGATAGTGACAGATTCCCAGATTCTCCTGACCCGGATAGTTCTTCCAGAGCCAGTAGAGACCTGTCAGCTCGCTGAAATACGGGTTCAGATCACTGATGTGGTCACTTCCCCTGTCATCGCGGAAGCATCCCGGCATAATGTCTTCTTTGCCCAGAGCTCCCACAAACATCGTATGGTAGCAAGCATCGCCGGCAGGTATATATGGCTTGTGCGCCATCACAAAAATACTCGTACTCATATATCAGTCGGTCGGATGAAGGTTCTTTAATGAAAGGTCGAGGATAGGAGCAGAATGAGTCAGCGCACCGCTGGATACATAGTCAGCGCCTAAGTCCTTTATCTGCTCGACATTATCCTCAGTGACATTTCCAGAAATCTCCGTTTCAGCCTTGTCCCCTATCAGAGCAATTGCCTCTTTCATCGTATCGTGTGACATATTGTCAAGCATTATGATGTCAGCACCGGCCTCGAGTGCCTCCTTCACCTGATCGATAGTCTCGGTCTCAACTTCTATTTTTCTAACAAAAGGAGCATAATCCTTAGCCAGCTGCACCGCCTTGGTGATAGAGCCTGCTGCCCCGATGTGGTTGTCCTTTATCAGTACACCGTCTGTCAGGTTATATCTGTGATTTGTAGCTCCTCCGACCTTTACGGCGTATTTTTCGAAGAGGCGCATATTCGGAGTCGTCTTTCTCGTATCAAGGAGCTTTGTCTTCGAGCCCTCTAAAAGTTTTACCATACGGCGTGTCTCTGTAGCGATCCCACTCATTCTCTGGAGATAGTTAAGCGCGGTACGCTCACCGATAAGGAGTGTTCTGATATCTCCCAAGACCTCAGCGATCTTCTGCCCCTTATGGATCTCCTCGCCTTCCTTGACAAAGACCTCGAACTCAGTCGAATCATCTAAGAGAGTAAAAACCCTCTTGAACACATCAAGTCCACAGAGGATGCCGTCCTCCTTTGCGATAAGGTCCACCTGGCCAGGCTCACTCTTCGGCATAATCGCGTTAGTCGTCACATCCTCTGACGTGACATCTTCTCTTAAGGCTGAAAGAATATAAGGATCCGCGTTTAATTTCAGTGTGATATCTGTCATAATCTGTTCCTCGAAAAAATATACGCAGGCGCAGCCTTCTGCCGCAGCCTGCTGATCCACTTAGTTAGAAGTATTCTCTCTGTCGATCTCATCCCAGATCATCTGCTTGTTCTGCTCGTCTTCTTCCTTAGTATCGAGAAGCTGATCAGGATCAAAGCCATAGATCTGTGAGAGCTCACTCATGGACTTGTCCACGTTCTTCAGATATCTCGGACTTCTGCCCTCCCAGGCTCTCTGTCCGTCGATAACTACCATGTGCTCCGCCGCATTTTTCGCAAAGACAAGGCTCTCAAGAAGTGAGTTGCTCGCGAGACGGTTCTTGCCGTGGACACCATTGCAGCAGGTCTCGCCCGAAGCATAGAGATGATCCATAGAGGTATGCGAATTCAGATCCACATGGATGCCGCCCATAAAGTAGTGCTGTGCTGGAACCACAGGTACATACTCCTTCGTAGGATCAATTCCACAGTCAAGACAGTGCTGTACTATATGCGGGAAACGCTTTCTGATATCAAACTTCGTGATAGTCGTCATGTCGAGGTGGACATACTTCGTGTGATCCTTTGCCATCTGCTTTAAAATCTCGGCTGAAAGAAGATCCCGCGGCAGCAGCTCATCAGTAAAGCGCTCACCGTTTTTGTCGCGGAGGACTGCCCCCTCACCCCTGACTGACTCAGAGACTAAGAAGCGGCGTTCCTTTTTCTCACTGTAAAAAGTAGTCGGATGTATCTGTACATAGTTCAGATGCTCAAGCTTTATGTCATGCTTAAGGCACAGTGCAAGTGAATCTCCTGTAAGTGAAGGATAGTTTGTGGAATTCTCGTAGATACCGCCGATACCGCCTGTAGCAAGCAGCACATGTGAAGCAAAGACAGTCCTGAGCTTCCCATCCTCATCGATAAGCACTATGCCGTCGCAGCGGTTCTTCTCTGTAAGAAGATCGACCATTCTGGTGTACTCGTGAATCTCAACATTCGCAAGCTTCTTTACAGCTGCCTGCAGATGAGTCGTGATCTCCTCACCTGTGATGTCCTCGTGATGGAGGATACGGTTCGTAGAATGTGCGCCCTCTCCCGTAAACTCAAGAGTGCCATCGGGATTTCTCGCAAAATCCACGCCGTACCCCATCAGCTCCTCGATCACTCCCTTTGAGGAGCGGATCATGCAGTCCACGGACTCCTTCCGGTTCTCGTAGTGGCCTGCTCTCATGGTATCTTCAAAAAATGCGTCGTAATCTGAAGGATCCTTTAATACACAGATTCCTCCCTGTGCCAGGTAGGAGTCGCACTCGGTGATGTCCTCCTTAGTGATCATAAGGATCGATCTGTCAGGCGGCAGATGAAGTGCCGCAAAACAACCTGCTACCCCTGCCCCTACTATTATCACATCGTAAGATTTTTTCATTTGGCAAGCCTCAACATTTCTTCCATAGGAGCCCTTGCTCCCTTCATCAGATCATCCGGAAGAGTGATCTCAGAATCCTCCTCCTTCAATACATGGAGAAGCTTCTCCATGGATAGTTTCTTCATATTCGGACAGATCTGCATAGGACCGGCCGGGTAGAATTTCTTTGATGGGTTTCTCTTCTTAAGCTCATGCATGACACCGAGCTCGGTAGCCACTATAAACTCACTGTGGTCTGACTCTGTCGCGTACTTTATGATACCGGACGTCGAGCCTGCATAATCAGCCTCTGCGACTACCTCAGGCCTGCACTCAGGATGAACAAGCACCAGAGCATCAGGCTTTAAGGCCTTTGTCTTTTTAAGCGCATCAAGACCTATTGAATTGTGGACATGGCAGAAACCGTCGTTAAAGATAAAATGCTTCTCCGGCAGCTGGTCCGCAATATAGTGTGCCAGGTTCTGATCCGGTATAAAATAGATATTCTTCTGTGGAAGTCTGCTTACGATTTTAAGCGCGTTCGCGCTCGTAACACAGACGTCGCTTGCCGCCTTAAGGTCCGCTGTGGAATTCACATAGCAGACAACAGCGACATCGTCATATTTTTCTCTTACATCCGCGATTCCATCTGTAGTCGCCATATGCGCCATCGGGCAGTCCGCGGCTAAGTCCGGGATCAGGACCTTTTTCGATGGATTCAGGACCTTTGCGCTCTCACCCATAAACCTGACTCCGCAGAGCACAATGATATCCGCATCTGTCTCTGTAGCTTTTCTGGCCAGGAAGAATGAGTCGCCAATAAAATCAGCGATATCCTGAATCTCATCAGCCACATAGTAATGAGCCATGATTACAGCATTTTTTTCTTTTTTAAGACGGTTTATCTCCTTCACCATCTCTTCAATGTCTGACACTTTCTTTTTACCTTTCCAGCTTATACAACAATGGTACTTCTAAAAAAGGCTGTGAAAGAAACATCCATTCACAGCCTTAATTTCTCTAAGTAATCTTAGCACTCTTAAAAAGATTTTACAATATTTTTATGCTTCTTCGTCATCAATCTCATCGAACATGGCATAATAGATCTGTTCGCAGATATTCGATCTCATGTAGTAGATACGCATACGGATAAGATACTCTTTGCCATCTATAACGAATACAAATGTACCCTTGGCGCCCTTCTCCCTGTTCTCGAAGGCCTTGCCAAAAATAGACAGAAACGCGTCTCTGTCTGTATCCTTTACCATATCAGAGATCGGAGTGGCGGAAGCCGGATCCAGCACCCTGCTCAGATCTGAATCCTTGTACTGGCTTAACAGAGACCAGCCGACATTTACAGTATCGCCGCTCTTTTTCAGAATCAGAAGTGAGCCAAAAATATTCGTGATAAGCTCATCGGAGATATAGTTCGAGTCGAGGATCTGCCTGATCCTGTATGCCTGAGGAACTCCTACGTGTGCACCAGAAAGATCTACAATCTTCGAGTCACTGATAAGTCTCGTAAACTTCTCAGTTGTCATCGGCATATGGAAGTAGTAGCCCTGTGCATACTCACATCCCATATTCGTCAGAAACTCCATCTGCTCCTTGGTCTCTACGCCTTCAATGATCACAGGAAGCATAAACTGCTGTGCCATGCCAAGCACAGGTTCAAGAATATTCCTGCTGTGTTCAGGAGCGTCAGCCGTCAGATGCAGGAATGAGGTATCGATTTTTAACATATCGATATCAATACTCTCAAGAGTATTTATCGAGGCAAATCCTGTACCAAAATCATCATAGGAGACGTTCATGCCTATGTCATGAAGACGGCTTACAGTATCCGCCGCCTTTTCAGGGGCCTTTACAAAGGTAGACTCTGAAAGCTCTGCTTCCAGAAGACCAGCCGGGATATCATAGGCTCTGATGATCTCACTGAAAAATTCCGGCACATCCATAGTATAGATGTCAGCCTCTGAGACATTCACTGAGATAGGTATAGGATTTACATCTTTATCGATCTGCTTTCTGATAAAGCGGGCAGCCTTGTCCCAGACAATCCTGTCGAGAGCGGAGATAAGTCCGTTCTTCTCCATCACTGGAACGAAAACGCTCGGACTTAAGACAGCACCATCGTGAATCCATCTCGCAAGCGCCTCTGCTCCGATGATCTTACCAGACATCATATCCACCTTCGGCTGAAGGTAGATCGTAAACTCGCCGTTCTTTATGCCGGAACGGATATTCAGAAGGCGCTTGTACTCATCCTGCTCCTTCTGAATCATGGTCGGATCATATACCGTGATATTCTCAGTATAATCTTCCTTGATAGTCTCAAGAGCTATCGCAGCCAGATCGTATAAGCTTCTGGCGCTGAGCTTTGCGGAGGAATCCACCGGATAGACACCGAAATTCACACGGAATGATGGCTCAAAGCTGTTCTTGGTCAGGTATCGGTTAAGCTTATCAGAAAGGCCCTCTACTATGTCCTTTCTGGCAGGACAGAGAATGGCGAAGTCATCCCCGCCGAGGTATCCCGCAACACCGCCGTGTCTCTGAACAGACTGCAGCAGTGTCTGACCGATCTTCTCTAAATAGGAATCACCAGCCTCCCACTTGTAATAGCTGTTAAAGAGCTTGAAATGATCTATATCAATAGCTACAAGCCACAGCGGCACCAGATTGGGGTTCTTGAGCTGGGTATCCACCTGATTAAAGAAATTATTCTTGTACAGAAGGCCTGTCCGTGCATCGCGGACTTCCTCGTCAGCCTTGTACTGACGGTCAATCTTATTCGCGATAACTGTCTGCTTATGGAAAAGGCTTATCGTGGTAAGCACTCTCCTGCGGACAATACGCTCAGCATAAGGTCTAGAAATAAAATCAAGCGCGCCGAGATCAAACGCCTTCTCGATATTCTTTGGATCATCATTTGTAGAGATCATGATCACAGGAACATACTCCATCATATGCTCCTTCTTCATCTCAGTAAGAACCCCGAAGCCATCAAGCTTTCCGGGCATTATAAGATCCAACAGGACAATATCTATCTGGTGGAACCTGTCACGAAGGATATCCATCCCCTTATCGCCGTTCTCGGCTTCTATGACATCGACCTCGTCCTTTAATATATCCTTCAGCTGGACTCTGTTCAGTGCAGTATCATCAATTATGAGCACACATTTCCTTCTGCCATCGGATGACATATGTATACCTCCCTTCTGTGTACTATCACTGGTTCAACTGCCTTTATTTTAACATAATATGTTCGTAAAAAAAACCATATATTTACGATAATTTTCGGAAATATTTGTTACTATTCACGGCATGCTTTGGTGGGTGTTCACGACGGACGCACTTGTGCGGACGGTTGAACACCCGCCGAAGCATGCCTGTGAAGCAGGAACCTCCCCAACAACCGCAGACTTTTAGCATCGAAGATGCGGCAAACGCGCGTAAGCGCGGTTGGTCTGCGGTCTGATTGGGGAGGTGCCGTGAATAGTAACGAGAATTACTCTTCTCCGGAATATCCTTCTGATATAAATACAGCGTCATCCTCAGCGGATGTTTTACCCAGCTTCGCCTCAACTATGGCGCAGTTTAAAACATGCTGCTTCCAGAAATCCGCCAGCTCTCTGTGCCACAGGAGCATTATCATCGCATGCATCACTCCGCCATGAGTGGCGCAGACAATGGTCTTGTCTGACAGCGGAGCTCCCTCCTTAGTCTGCTCGCGAAGATACTCTATGAATTCGCGGCATCTCTTCAGAAGCTCATGATATGACTCAGCCCCCGGAACAGGTTCATAGTTGGCAGGATCCTCAAAAAATATCTCCGCAAAGTCATCCGGCAGCTCACTCATAGGGATACCTTCGGCCTCACCGAAGCTCATCTCTATCAGATGTTCATCTGTAACTCTCGCGATCTTCGGTCCCTGATAGGCCAGAGCCTCTCCGTAAGTCATGTCGAGAGGTTCAAGACCCTGTGCCTTCAGAGCCTCGTCTACTGTCTGCCTTACCCTTGTAAGAGGTGAAGAAAAAATAAGGTCAGGGATTATGGCCTTTTTTCTGAATACACGTCCCGCGTCCCTGGCCTGCTGCTTTCCTCTGTCATTAAGCTTTGTATCTGTACGGCCCTGCAGCATATGAGTGATGTTCATATCTGTCTGGCCATGTCTTAAAAAATAAATCTTTGCCATAATCCCTTTACTACTGCTCCGCAAGTACCGGCCTCCCCGCTTTAAGCGAGGCGCCCGCATCAATGATACGCTGGTTCGATGAACCTCTGAAATGCAGGGAAATGTCCTTTTTCTCCTCCACAAACTCCCCATCTACTATCACATCAGCCAGGGAAAGAATCTCGTCAGTCACCTCACAGTGGCAGCGGGCATTCTCTCTGTCCGTGAGCTCTTCCCAGGTGTAGCCTGAGTATATCCAGATAGTAGCATGAGGAATCTTCTCTCTGACTCTTCTGTACAAAGATATCAGCCCACGCTGATTTACAACCTCCATCGGCTCACCGCCGAGCACGGTAAGCCCCGCTATATATGAAGGTTTGAGTGATTCAAGTATCTGGTTTTCGACATCCTTCGTGTATTCATGGCCGAAGGAAAAATCCCAGGTCTCCTCATTAAAGCACCCTTTGCAGTGGTGAGTGCATCCACTTACAAACAGGCTGGTCCGGCATCCTGGCCCGTTCGCGATATCTGTATAATATATCTGTCCGTAATTCATAATAGTGAGTGCCTTACTTGGCCTCCGCATTAACGTTCATCTGATAGTCCTCAAACTTCGGTATGGACAGGTGGAGCACTCTGTCCTTAATCTCCTGTGTACGGCCCTGGTTCCAGAACTGGGTTCCTATGTATCCGCAGGTTCTTCTGGCAACTGACATCTTCGACTGGTCACGGTTACCACAGTTCGGGCACTCCCAGACGAGCTTTCCGCTGTCATCCTCTACGATCCTGATCTCTCCGTCATAGCCGCATACCTCGCAGTAGTCGCTCTTTGTATTGAGCTCTGCGTACATGATATTCTCGTAGATATACTTCATGATCGAGAGAACTGCAGGGATATTCGACTGGAGGTTCGGTACCTCTACATAGGAGATGGCTCCGCCCGGCGAGAGCTTCTGGAACTCTGACTCGAACTTGAGCTTCTTGAATGCGTCAATCTCCTCTGTCACGTGTACATGGTAACTGTTCGTGATATAGTTCTTATCCGTCACATGCGGAATTATGCCGAATCTCTTCTGGAGGCACTTCGCGAACTTATAAGTCGTGGACTCCATCGGTGTGCCATAGAGAGAGTAGCTGATGTTCTCAGCCTTTCTCCACTCTGCGCACTTGTCATTCAGATGCTGCATCACAGAGAGCGCGAACTTCTTTCCCTCAGGTGTAGTGTGGCTCTGTCCTATCATCTCGTATGTCATCTCAGAAAGTCCGCAGTACCCAAGAGAGATGGTAGAATAGTTTCCAAACAGGAGCTTGTCGATCTTCTCACCCTTCTTCAGGCGGGCAAGAGCGCCATGCTGCCACAGGATAGGAGCCACATCCGAAGATGTGCCCATAAGACGGTTGTGTCTGCAGAGAAGGGCCTTGTGGCAGAGATCGAGTCTCTCGTCAAATATGCTCCAGAACTCATCAAATCTGTCCGTCCCTTTCTCCTTCGACGCCTTTACTGCTGAGCAGGCCACATCTACGAGATTGATGGTGACAACACCCTGGTTGAATCTGCCGTAATACTTATGCTCACCCGGCTTATAGTCGAGAGCTCCGGCTTTATTTCCATCGTTGCAGAGTCCCTCTGCGTTCGATTCATTGTCCGGTGTAAGGAAGCTCCGGCAGCCCATGCAGGTATATACATCGCCCTTGATCTCCCTCATGACCTTCGCTGATATGTAGTCAGGGACCATTCTCTTCGCGGTGCACTTGGCAGCAAGGACTGTGAGGTCGTAGTAAGGTGATCCCTCCTCGATATTATCAGCGTCGAGAGCGTAAATGATCTTCGGGAATGCCGGAGTAACCCATACGCCTTTCTCATTCTTGATGCCCTGGATACGCTGTCTGAACACCTCCCTGGCAAGACGGGCAAGGTCATCCCTCGTCTGTCCCTCAGGAACCTCATCCAGATATATGAACATGGTAACGAACGGAGTCTGTCCGTTCGTAGTCATCAGTGTAACCAGCTGGTACTGGATAGTCTGGATGCCTGACTCGATCTCGGACTGGAGACGGTGATCGACAATCTTCATGATCTTCTCTTCATCCAGGTCGTCTCCTATAGCCTTTCTCTCCTCGATAACCTGCTTTTTAAGCTTCTGTCTGGAGACGTCCACGAACGGAGCCAGGTGCGCAAGCGAGAATGACTGTCCGCCGTACTGGTTTGAAGCTACCTGAGCTACGATCTGCGTTGTGATATTGCAGGCGGTATAGAAGCTCTTTGGTTTCTCGATCATCGTCTCTGAGATGACTGTACCGTTCTGAAGCATATCCTCGAGATTTATCAGGTCGCAGTTATGCTCTCTCTGGGCAAAATAATCCGCGTCATGGAAGTGGATGATTCCCTCCTTATGAGCCTTTACGATATCCTCCGGGAGAAGGACACGGTTGGTAAGATCCTTTGAGACCTCACCGGCCATATAGTCACGCTGGGTAGAGTTTATCACAGGGTTCTTGTTCGAGTTCTCCTGCTTGACCTCCTCGTTCACCTGATCTATAAGAGCAAGGATACCGTTATCAGTGGTATTTGACTTACGGGAAAGTTCTCTCTTATATCTGTATCTGACGTACTTCTGGGCCACCTCGTAACAGCGCATCTCCATGATGCCCTTCTCTACCATATCCTGGATATCCTCGACATTCACTGCGTGAGGAGAAACAGCCACCTGCTTGGCAATGCTGTCTGCCACAGCCTGAACCTGAGCGTGATTCAGCTGATGGATAGCATCGACTTCTTTGTTCGCTG
The DNA here is from genome assembly GCA_051878915.1 of Candidatus Weimeria sp. Lineage (GTDB taxonomy): Bacteria > Bacillota > Clostridia > Lachnospirales > Lachnospiraceae > Weimeria. The sequence goes on along the minus strand of JBJELA010000072.1, from coordinate 4,070 downwards.
CTGCGATAGCGTTAATGATCTTCGACTCATCGAAGTGAACCTCGCTTCCATTTCTCTTGATAACATTTGTCTTTACTACGATACTGTCCAATTCAAAAAACCTGCCTTTCCCTTCATCCGGAGTATCCCAACCCCTCTGTATTAGTGGACTCTTAAAACAACTAACTGTTGATTTGTTTCTGTATAAAAACACAAGATATTGTGTCGCATGTAATATGATAATACATATCGGTGAAAAATAAAACCCCTTTATGGAAAGTTTTTATTTTCAAAAAAGTCAGACAGATTATAGATTTGTCAACTGCTTTATGATATAATTTTTTCATGATTACTTTATTAAGGAAAAAATTCATCCGAACCGCGATGGCGTCGGTAATCATCGTGCTTTTTGCGATACTTACAGCGATAAACATCCTGAACTACCGCAGCTACGTAGATGACTGCAACCGACGCATCGATATGATCGAGGCCTCCGGCGGAAATCTGGACGAAATGCGCAGTAACGCCAGTGATCCGCCAGGCGCGCCTTCGGATGCCTCTTCAGACGCAGCCGCACCCCCGGACAAGCCTTCCGGTGATGGCTCTCCTTCAGATGACGGAATGTCGATCGAGTCGCTCTATGATACGAGATATTTTTCCGCGGATCTCGATCAGGACAAGCAGATCATCTCGCTGAACATGACTGATATCGCAAGCATCAGCTCCGATGACGCCGAGCAGATGATATCAGATGTCGTCTCAAAGGGCCGCACCTCCGGCCAGACGGGCAGCTACCGCTATCGCCTGGTCCAGTCTGACAACAGCCACTATCTGATCATATTTTTAAACGTGAGCAGCTATTTTTCCTCGGTGAAAAGCTTTCTGGGCTCCTCTCTCCTCGTTGGAGCAATCGGCATCGCGGCGGTTTTCCTGCTTATGCGGTTCCTTACAAAGCTCGCTATGAGACCTGCTGAAGAGGCCTTTGAGAAGCAGAAGCAGTTCATCACCGACGCTAGCCATGAGATCAAGACGCCGCTCGCTATCATCTCATCGAACGCTGAGGCCATCGAGATGGATAACGGCGACAGCAGATGGCTGACCAATATCAGAAACCAGATCTCGCGTCTTTCAGCTCTCACCGAAAAGCTTGTGCTGCTTTCACGGATGGATGAGGCCGGATACCAGACGGAGCTCTCTGAGTTTGACCTGACAGAGCTTGTAAAAAATACCGCAGACCAGTACCAGAAGCGGCAGATAAATGTGATAGCCCCTGATTACCTGCCATACTTTGGCAGCCGTGAAAATATCACGAAATGCTTCTCGATGATTTTTGACAACGCCATGAAATATTCTACCGGCGATGTCACCGTAACCATCTCTGGCAGGCCTGTCAGGTCTTCAAAAATAAAGCGTCACGGCTATACGATAGTCTGCAGCAATCCATGTGAGAGTATCCAGCAGGGCAGCCTCGACGTCCTGTTCGACCGTTTCGCGCGCCTGGACAGCTCGCGTACCAGAAAGACAGGCGGCAGCGGGATCGGACTCGCTGTAGTCTTTGAGATTGTAAAAATGCACAAGGGTGAGGCACATGCCTTTTCAGGCGATGGAAAAAACTTTGAGATAAGGATCACGCTATGAGAATTCTTTTGGCTGATGATGAGGAGGAGCTGACCGAACCGGTCGCTGCCATCCTGAAGAAAAACAATTATTCTGTCGATGTCGTGGACAACGGCACTGACGCCTATGACTACCTGTCCGGCGCCTCATACGACGCCGCGGTGCTTGACATAATGATGCCTGGCATGAGCGGTCTCGATGTCCTTAAAAAAATAAGGGCCGACGGCTCTACTCTTCCGGTTCTCCTTCTGACTGCAAAATCCGAGGTTGACGACCGCGTCGACGGCCTCGACGCCGGAGCTGACGACTACCTGACAAAGCCGTTCGCGATGAAGGAGCTGCTTGCGAGGCTCCGCAGCATCACGCGCCGTTCCGCCGAGACAAAGGAGGTCGACCTGACCTTTGAGGACCTGACTCTCGACCGCAAAAAGAGCCTGCTTTCCGGGCCTTCGGGTACCGAGGAGCTCTCATCGAAGGAATTCCAGATGCTTGAGATGCTGATGTTAAACCACGATACCTATTTAAATCAGGATACCTTCATGGAAAAAGTATGGGGCCTTGACTCCGACACCGATGACCGCGTCGTCTTTGTCTACATCTCATACCTCAGGAACAAACTGAAAGCAGTCGGATCAGCCCTTACCTTAAAGTCAAAGCGCGGACTTGGATATATACTTAAAAAATAAAAAAGAGCCACATACCCTCGTCTGGTATGTGACTCTTCTAACATATGCTTCGTTTAATTGTTTCTGAACAGACAACTTATATAAAATAGCCTCTGCAGAAAGGCTCTACTATTATACAGATTCTATTCATGCGACGCGTTCGCTGCTTCCTCTCTCTACAATTATCAGTTACTAAAAACGATTTCCTGTCTGCAAAAACACCAGCCACTGCTCAGCAGACTAAAAAAATGATTTACAGGTTTATGACCTGACAGCTCTTCTGATGTCCTAAGATTCTGCCAAAAATTCCGAACTTTTCTCTACTCGGATCTATTCTCACTAATAATAGCTATACTATAAGCTCATCCGGTGAGAGCTGACATAGGTATTTTTGTTTGAAAGTTTAATGAGTTTCATGCTTTAGTAAAAACCTGAAGTTTTTCTGCTCACCGCCTTCACATCTGCTTTGTTTCTGGGAAGCTTCCTTTGTTTCTCTATGATTGTATGTTAATACTTTACGCGTCAGATGTCAACCCCGTTTTCTAATTTTTTTGTTTTTTGTAAGTCTTGCACAATTATTATCTGTCACTTTTGTGCATATTGCAAAAATGTCAAAATAGGAGTTACAAATCATAAGCCGGAAAGCACCGTCAGAGTCCGTCCGCAATCCGTTAACTAATTATGATCAGTCAGCTGATTTTTCCAACAGCTCCTCATAGAGCCTGTACCAGTGCTGGACAGTATTCTCCAGGAAAAAATAGTGCGCGAGGTAAAACGCGAGCAGTATCAGAAATCCGAGGAAGACCGGCCCGGACGCGATCAGTGTATCCGGAAGGAAAAGAACTATCGCGAGCGCAAAAAGCGTTATCACGATCGTAAAAAACACCACTATCAGATGTACCAGTCTTTCATGCTGTAAAAATGATATTTTCCGCAGATGATAGGACAGCATTTTCTCTGTCTCCTCCGACGTGTGATCCTCTTTAAGAAAATCCTCCACTGTCTTCTGATGCTCTTTCGCCCATTTTTTCACGTTAATTCCGTATCTGTCCTGCATATATCCTCCCAAAAACTCCTTTATCGTGATTTTTTATCATGATATTAATTCCATGGCATCTGCAAAATGCTTTTCAGTAATCGATTCTTAAAAGCAGCAGCCCTTCCGGCGGCGCTGTCGGGCCGGAGGCGGCTCTGTCACGTGCTTCAAGCGCCTCTTTTATAAAGCCTGCCTGGCGCTGCCCTGAGCCTACGAGGATCAGGCTTCCCGCGATGATCCTTACCTGATTATAAAGAAAACCATTTCCCTCTACATGAATTGTGATCACATCGGAATCATTCCTGGTAACTGAGATCCGGTGAATCGTCCGGATAAATGAATTTGTCTGTGACTTTACTGACGCGAAGCTTGTGAAATCATGCTCGCCTGCAAGCACCTGCGCCTCTGCGTTCATAAGCTTCTCATCAAGCCTTCTGTGAAAAAAATACGTGTACCTCGCAAGAAGCGGATCAGGAAAGGTCCTGTTCAGAATCCGGTATTCATAGACCTTGTTTGTCTTTGCGAAGCGCGGATGGAAATCCGCCGGGACCTCTTCTGATCTCTGAATAACTATATCACGCGGGAGCCGTTCATTCAGGGCAAACGCGATCTTCTCAGCCGGCATTCTGGTGTCAGCGTCAAAAACGGCTACATTGCCAAGGGCGTGAACCCCTGAATCTGTCCGGCTCGCTCCGATAGTCTGTATATCAGCTCCAAACAGATCCGAGACAGCCTGATTTAATTTTTCCTGTATTGTAACTCCGTTCGGCTGT
>JBJELA010000071.1:0-3033 GCA_051878915.1 Candidatus Weimeria sp. | reverse complement strand
AAACATAAGAACTACAGTAAAAAAATACTATGGCTTCATGTCCTGTGTCAAAGAGAATCCATGGATCATAAGCATAGAAATACCTATAATCTCTGACGAACAATTTGCTTCTCCCCACTGGCGACGGAATCAATAATTTTCTGATTTTTTATACCTTCCAGGTTCCGAAACCCGAGCTGCTTCTCATAAATCTCAAGATCACTGTCCTTATACACGTTGAAGATCACTTTCTTCATGCAGCTGTCAGGATGCCCATCGAGCCACTGCTTTACTGTGGCAGCTGCTATCTGTGCCGCCTTATGTGGCGGGAACATAAATACACCGGTGGAGATGCAGCAGAAAGCAATGTTCTCACAGTCATGCTGTGCCGCAAGGTCCAGACAATTCCGGTAGCACGCAGCCAGCTGATCCTTATGCGCCTGCATCAGATACGGAGAGACAATCGGACCAACTACATGGATGATGTATTTTGACGGCAGATTATAGGCCGAAGTGATCATCGGAACTGCTGTGGGTTGGACATAATCATGGCCGTGGATCTTTCTCTGTTTTTCCATGTATGCGGCCCCGTCCTGACGTGTCTGATAGCCTGAGTAGGTCTGAATCAGATTATCCACACATAAATGGTCCGGATTCCAGCAGCCCGTGAGTGAATTGTTGCTGGCGTTCACGATCGCATCACATTTAAGCGTTGTGATATCTCCCTGCCAGAGGATCAGGCGTTCATCCGAAGGAACAGAGCCAAGCTCCATGATATCTGTTATACCTTTTTCTTTTGCTCTCTCCTGAAGATATTCGTTCTGAATTCGGGTAAACTCCTCCGGTGCCGGCTGCACGGGCCGTACATTAAACAGTGCTTTCAGGAAATATCGCTGTCCCTGCTCATCCTGCGGTATCTGATACCCGGCATATTCAGGCATCTGCTTCTGAAGTTCCCTTATAAGATATAATCTTCTTTCTTCCTGTGTCATTTGCATTTTCTCCGGTTTCTGATTTTTACCATGTTGTCCTGAAAAAGCATGTACATGTTCATCTGTCATTCCTGGGACGCTTACCTGAATTGTTCCCAGCTGGTTGTGTAATCATTTCTATTACAGCTAATATATATCACACGTTTGATGTAATGTCAATAGTTACATTATATTTTCTGTAAAAAAGCAGGCCATGGGAAAATTCCCATGACCTGTGTGATTACTTTTATTTTTACCACTGAATGACTATATGCAGTATCATTCGGCTGGTTTTTCCTGCTTACTCCAGTTCTTCATCGGCTCGATCTTCAGGCGGTATACACGCTTGAGAAGAAGGACTGCCGCTACTGCCGCTGCTGCCTCTCCAATCGGGAATGCCCACCACATCACGTCTTCTGCATTTTTTAAAAGTGTAAAGGCGTATGCCAGCGGAAGCGGTATCACCAGAAGCCTGAGAAATGAAACTACAAGAGAGCTGTTTCCCGACATCAGTGCCTGGAATACACCCTGCGAAGCTATATTGATCCCCGCGAATATAAATCCTGTAGCCACTATCCTCATCGCCAGCACACACAGATGCTCCGTTCCTGACGTAAGGCCGAATATCTGCGCCAGCGGATGTGCTCCGGCTTCCAGTATCACAACGCCGATGATCATCACGACAGTCGTATCTATCATGCCCCACTTCACGCCTTCCTTCACACGCTTGTAGGAGCCTTTTCCATAGTTATAGGATATCAGAGGAGTTATCGAATCCCTGAGTCCGAATGCAGCGAAGTACACGAACTGCTGGATCTTGTAAAAAATACCATAAGCCGTTACCGCGCTTGCCGATACCTGCCCGAAGATTATGTTGACGCCATATGTCATGAAGCTCATCAGGGCCTGCATTATGATAGCCGAAACTCCTATCGAATAGATACCGCCTATTATCCTGATGCTCGGCTTCCAGTAACGGAGGTTTATGGAGATCTCACGGTTTTTCGCTATCTGAAGTATCAGAGCTATGAAAAATGAAACTGCCTGTCCGAGAACTGTCGCATAGGCTGCTCCCTTTACTCCCAGCCTTGGAAAGCCCAGCAGGCCGTAGATCATTATAGGATCCATGACTATATTTGTCAGCGCACCGAGCACCTGTGCCGTTGTCGAATATATGGTCTTTCCTGTGGACTGCAGCATTTTTTCAAAAATAGAGAAAAGCAGCGAAAACATACCGAGAGCCGTGCAGATGAACAGGTAGTCCTGTGCCATCGAAAGCACCACTTCATCCTTCGACTGAGTGAGCAGATACGCTCTTATGCCGACAAATGCAAATACCAGGAATACGAGATATATGACTATTGACAGAAAAATTCCGTTTCCTGCCGTCCTCGAGGCTCCTTTTCTGTCTCCTTCTCCAAGCTGTCTCGAAAGCATAGCGCCCATACCCACTCCGGTTCCTATTCCGAATGCGATAATAAGCATCTGCACCGGGAAAGCCAGAGTCAGCGCATTGACTGCCAGTTCTCCTGTGTGCGGTATTCCCGGCGTATCCGGCATTCTCGAGACGAACATTGAATCGACGATATTATACATAGCCTGGAGTACCATCGACAGGATCACCGGTATACCCATTTTCAAAAGTACTGATGATATCTTGTCCGTACCCATTCTGTTTTCTGTGTCCATTTTTTCACACCTTTCTTTTCACTAAACTGAGCGGTGCACTCGCAGACGCTTACGCGTCCGCTTCGTTCGCGCGTTCGCGCTATTGATAGAGTCACATGCTGTCACATGCGCAGGCGAGCCTGCTCTGACAGCAGTGACTCTATCAGCACCGCTCATTTATTACGCGGAAAAAAAACCGCAGCACGCTGGGAATGAAACGTTTACCAACGTACTGCGGATCTTAAGTCCTGTCTTTTTATACGGTTGAAACTATAACATATTTTTAATGAAAAAATCAAGGGATTTTTTGTTTTAATGTCGTCCCAAACAGCTGTCAGGCCGTGTTACGTGTTATGAACAGTTGATAGTGTCAATATTTTTGTGTAAACTCCTTGTATTTTGTTAAGTACAATAT
>JBJELA010000070.1:0-3043 GCA_051878915.1 Candidatus Weimeria sp. | reverse complement strand
TATTAAGCTAAGTTAAAAAATATCTAGGGCTTTCCGTCTATCCGGCAGCTCTTTATATCTGTATATTAAACCGAACTGTGAGAATTGTCAACCACAGTGTTGCAGCGGAAACACAGTCAAAATCAAAACTGGCAGACAGCCTTGTCTATTTATCTGCAAAATCTCGGACGTACAGAAACAAGAATATATACGAGGTGTTATTTAATGAGAAACAAAAAGAGATGGACAGCGGTACTTGCAGCGGTACTCGCGACAACATTCATGCTGCAGGGTACGGTATATGTAGGAAACGAGGATATGCAGAACTTTGTGTACCCGGCTATCAATAAAGGACTTGAAAACAAGACAGACCAGAGGGATTCATACTACTTTGACAGTGCAAAGTCATTTAAGTTCAAGAACCTGTCTAAAAAGAAGGGCGGCTGGTACTTAAACAGCGGTATGCCTGCGTCATACTATAAAAAAGTAAAGGATACATTTTATGAGTTGCAGGTAACTGGCAAATTTTTGTCGGGTTCACACGGTAAAAATCTTTTAAAGAAACTCAAAACATATAGGTCTAAAAATCAGTACATCAAGCTTATAGATTATGATACCCTTCTTGGGGATATGTCTTATGTCTGCAAGTATGGAGCAAAAGATGATTTATATGGCATTGGAAAGGGATTCCGAAACTTTGGCTTTGACCTTGACCAGACTGGGGCCGGACATTATCTTGAAGACTTCCCGATGATGCTTACGATAAAGGAAATGAACCAACTTTATAAGAAGGGTTATCTGAAATATAGTCTATATTATGGTGCTGATAAGCTCAAGGACAAGACTATAAATGTTGGCGATACTATAACAAACAAGCCTTCAAATATGCCTAAGTCCGATTGGTATCATAAGGACGGTAATTATGGAATAGCACAAAGATGGAGTGTATATACACCGGAAGAGTTTAATAAAGCTAAAAAGAGCAAACAGACTTATCTTACATGGGATGCTACACACACTGATTATATGCATTCAGCCCCGGGAAGTGAAAAAGCATATCAGGTACAGAATAAAGGTTATAACTTTGATAATGTAAAATCTGGTAGTGACGTTATATCTGTAGATGAAAGGACAGGTAAAGTAACAGGTCTAAAACAGGGAACAGCTTATGTAACTGTATGTTATTATGAAATGCAGTATATACTAGGCGATGTTTATGGACCGGTGGAATATGCTGGACTCGCAAGTATAAAGGATTCGGATAAACTGAATAGTAAAATTAGTAGTAAACTTACAAAGCTAAAAAGAAACACCCCGGCATGGCAGAGCTTTATGAAGAAATCGGTAAACGATTTTCCAAATTCTAAGACACTTGTAAAGTTCTACAGAACTTACAAAATTACGGTTAGGTAAATTAGTCACAAGTAAATAATACACTATTTTCCGACATAGAAATTTACTCTATGTCGGATTTCTTATTTTATGAGCCAAGTCTCCATAAAGAGACTGCCGGTGTCTTCTAGTTGCAACATACAACGGGGCGAAATCTAAAAGATACAACAGCTTGTATTTTCTGAACATGAAAACAAGCTATGTTGAAACGGAGGAACAGTCTCTTGTATTTTCTCGGCAAAAAAACTCCCTATAGTGAAACTAGAAATCTCCATTTGTATTTTCGCCGTAAAAAGGCCGTTTATATTGCAACTAGCGCAGCGGATTTGTATTTTTTATGCGTTCCAAGGCGCTATATTGCAACTGGCGCCAGAACAAAAAAACAGGCGCCGCGGATGCGGCGCCTGCAATTGGCATTTTACTATTGTTTGAAATGAATGAGTTACTATAAAAACTTACCGCGCCTGAAATCTATGTCAAATAGATTAAGAAAGAAGGGAAAGACCGTCGATTTCAGGTGCAGCAAGCTGTTTACTTGTTGTTCTGAAGCGATGGATTCTCTACCGGGATGTGCAAAGCATTAAGGACATCTGTCACCTGCTTTACCGGGGTGATTTCGAGTGCGCTCTTGACCTCATCGGCTACGTCGCGGAGATCGTCCATATTTTCTTCAGGGATGAAGACGTGCTTGACGCCTGCTCTCTGGGCTGCCATCAGCTTCTCAGGAAGTCCGCCGATAGGGTTTACAGAACCGTTCAGCGATACCTCACCAGTCATAGCTACCTGCGGTGTAACGGCTGTGCCTGTAACGAGCGAAGAGAGAGCTGTTGTAAGAGTGATTCCTGCAGAAGGTCCGTCCTTAGGCGTAGAGCCGTCAGGTACATGAATATGGATATCGCTCTTTTCAAGAAGCTTGATCTTCGAAGGGTACATGGCCTTGACAAGTGAGAGGGCGATCGTTGCCGACTCCTTCATCACGTCACCGAGCTGACCGGTGATAGTGAGCTTTCCGGTTCCCTTGGTCATCAGAGACTCGATGTAGAGGATAGTGCCGCCTACCTGAGTCCAGGCAAGGCCGGTGATGATTCCCGGTCTGCCCTCCTCCTTGACCTTATCCTGATGAAGCGGATGCATATCGAGATAGTCACGGAGCTCGTCCTTGTGGACTGTGACGTTCGAGTCACCAGACTCGATCTTTACAGCAGCGATACGGCAGAGCGTATCGATACGCTTCTTTAAGCCTCTGACGCCGCCTTCCATCGTGTAGTCTGAGATGATAGTTGTCAGCGCATCATCATCGATGGAAAGCTTATCCTTAGGGATTCCGGCCTTTTCGAAAGCCTTCGGGATCAGGTGATCCTTGGCTATATGCTCCTTCTCGATAGGAGTGTAGCCCTGGAACTCAATGACCTCCATTCTGTTCAGAAGTGGGGCCGGAATAGTATCGAGAGTATTCGCTGTGCAGATGAAAAGTACATCTGACAGGTCATACGGTACATTCATATAGTGATCGGTGAAGCTGTTGTTCTGCTCAGGATCTAAAACCTCGAGAAGAGCTGACGCAGGATCACCGTTGTAGGATTCTGAGAGCTTGTCTATCTCATCTAAGACCATAACAGGATTCGAAACACCCGACTTGTGGATGCCGTCCATGATACGGCCTGGCATAGCT
>JBJELA010000069.1:0-15148 GCA_051878915.1 Candidatus Weimeria sp. | reverse complement strand
CCTTGAAATCAAGGTTTATACATTGTTATTCATGCTATATGCATGACACTACCTTTTTAACTATGAGAAATAAGATAATAAAGAAAATCACAACATTTGCAATGGGAATCGTGATTGCCGGAGCAACAGTGCTGACACCAACTGCAAGTTATGCAAAAACAGGGGATCCATCATATGTAAGTGGCAGTCTTAATGGCCTTAATTGTTCAGGATATGTAACTATTGATACAAGAAAAGCTGTTGCAGAAACAAGTTTTAGTGGTGGTGGTCAGATTATAGCTACAGTAACTTTAATTAGTGATGTCGCAGGAAAAAAAGAAAGACACTATGCATCTGATTATAAAGCAGGGGGAACTGCACGCGCTGTAGCAAGAGTAGACTCAGGTATAGAGTTGACTAAATCAGCAGATGGATATCATAAGGCTTCATATGGAGCATATTCCTGGGAACGTACTACTCACAAAGATTTCGATTGAGGTAATGAATGAACAGAATAGCAAAAATAATACTAATAATATCACTTTCTTTTAGTCTTTTTGCTGTTACTGGCTGCTCCAATCAGCAGCAGGGTAGAAAGGAGTCTTTTGACCCTGCCACTGATTATCAGTATCAGTATTATCAGCCAGATGTAATGCTGGGAGGACGGCTGGGTAATATAACTGAGGATGAAAACGGATGTATCTATTATATGGCCGGATGCTATGTATATAAGTATGATCCGAAAACAAAGGTAAATGCACCACTCTGTAACAAGGCGAACTGCCTGCATGATAAAGAAAGTGATAAAACCAAGATCAAGTCATGCAACGCATACTATCCCTTTGTATCAATGAATCAGGTAGAGTCTATTATTGCATATGAAAACGGATATATATATCTGGCAGGAATAGATCGATCATCAACAGATTATTCCAACCGAAATCAGTTGTGCCGTATAAAGGCTGATGGATCAGAACATACACTGATTCATACATTTCCCGAAGAGTATATATATCAGATAATTCATAGAGGCTGTTATTACTATACAGAACAGTATTACGATGAAGATGGCAATGCTGCTCATTTGGTGAAGTCATATCCGCTTGATGGAAAGGGAAAAGAAAAGACTGTTTTTAATCCAAAAAGAAAAGGGAAACTGGTGTATGAGATAAATGATTATAAAGCTTTTGGAGAGTACTTGTATTTCTGCGTGTCCTATACAGACAGAAAAACAAAATCTACAAGTGATTATGTATATTATTACTACGATACACAGACAGGCAGGTGCCATGAAATCAAAGTTAATGAGAATGAGCAGATACAGAGGCTTATGCCTTTTAATGGAAAAATAATTTACTATACCTTAAAGGATGGATTAATAGGATATTCAAGAAAAGAGCAGGAAGACCTGGAAAATGGATTTACGACAGTAAATTGTTCATTATATGAGGCTGATCTGGATGGCAAAAATCCGAGGAAAATTCCAATCAAAGTGGAGTTAGGTGAAGAACTGTACAGTGATGGTAGTCATCTTGTTATATCAAATGATAATTCATTATCGATGGTAGATAAAAAATACAGAAAGAAAGATCCAGATAAATACAAGGAAGCAGAATATCGTGTTTATGATAAAAGCTATAAGCTGATAGATACATATACGGAAGGCTATAAAGGATACAATGGTGTATATGGAGATTACCCTATATATTATGGCCCATTGGGAGTTGGGGATACCAGCTATTTCGTAAAACTGGATATGGATAATGGTACAGCAGAGCTGTATGGTGGAAGTAAATCAAAGATTGGCCAGCTAAACGGCTCACAGTTCAAGAGAGAAAAGCTGGCGACCATTAAACAGTCACCGGCAGCCAGATACTGGATAAAATCACAGAACGGAGTATCCCGTATCTGGTAACAGCATATATCTGGATATCCGGTAGAGTGAATGTAAAATGAAATACGAATTTAAGAAAATACTACATTTTAAGATCCTCTGGATTGTGTTTTTTATCCTGTTGTCAGCGGATCTGGTGCTGCTGGGCGAGAATGCCAGTCATCTGGATTCTGAGAGCGAAGACTATGTCTATACGGCAGATGACTACAGGCAGTTTTTAGCTCAGATCCCGGAACAGACGAAAGAATTTTTACAGCAGCCTGCGTATAAGGATCATAAGACCTTCCTGTACAGGAATCTGATGAAGACGGAGGCCGATTATGCTGAACTGGATGGCACGGGATTTGTAAAGGGAAAATATGCCGCATTCAACCGTTACGCCGCATATCCGTACCATCTGCTTTTTGTGATACTCTTTTCGTTCATCGCAGTTTATCAGATGATTCCGGCTGAACGCAGAAAAGGTTACTTTCTCCTTTTGAAAAGTACCAGGAAAGGCCATGCCGAGCTGTATTCAGGAAAGGCGGCCGCACTTTCAATACTTACAGTTGTCTTCAGCCTGCTTTGCGACATGGGTGAGATACTGGTTTTAAGGTACAGGTACGGAGGATTTCATTTCGGCGCTCTGATCCAGTCAGCCTCAGCATTCAGGAACTGTCCGTATGCTGTCACTGTGGGACAGGGCGTGGCACTGCTCTCTCTGGAAAGGGCCATGACAGCAGTCTTTTGTGTTCTGTTTATCATGATGCTCTTCTCAGTCTTTAAGAGGAATGAGATCTCTCTTGCTGTGTATGCGACATTTTTTGTAGCTGAATTCCTGTTTTCGGAAACGGTAAGCATCAGCAGCGATATGAGTTTCCTTGCGGCTGTAAATCCTTTCTACCAGTCGTATGGCCTGACAATGCTCGGAAATTACCTGAATGTCGATCTGTTCGGATATCCGGTGAGCCAGCTTGCTGCAGGATTCATCTTTACTGCTGTCTTCTGCGTGGCTTTTTTCGTCTGTGGGGTTGTATTTTTCTCAGAATCCTTTCAGATAGAAAATGAAAGCATCTTTGAGAAAATGATGCAGCATTTCCGGAAGAGGACTTCTGTATTCTGGCATACCTCGAGATCAGGGGCCTTCGAGACTGGAAAGATCCTGATCCATGAGAAGAGGATCCTGGTGGTCCTGTTATTCGCCTTCATAATCCTTGGATTCGGCAGACAGGCCGTGGCACCGATACTTTTCTCAAAAGCTGATGACGCCGAATACCACAGGCTTGCTTCGCATGTGCAGGGAAAGGTGACGCTTGAGAAGCTTGGCTATATAAAGAAACATCGTAAATATCTCGATGATCTGCTGGATGAGGCTGAAAAGCTTGGCGATTCTGAGGAGGACCAGGCCAGGGCGAAGTACATCCAGTTCGAATTCGAAAATAAGGATGGCGGTCTCTCCAAGCTTGAGGGACAGAGGGATGCAGTTATGGCAGAAAGGGGAGTGGAGAAATACTTTTTTGATGAGGCGGCACTGGAAAAACAGTTTACTGACGTAAATACAGACCTGTTCTTATTCATGACGGCTGGAATTGTCCTGGTGATCATACTCTGCGGCCTCGAGAGCTTTGATTCGTCGATGTATCCTCTTCTGAATACGACTGCGGCGGGTTTTGGTACTATACATAAAAACAAGGTGGAATCGTCATTTATAATCTCACTTGTCATCTTTGTACTGTGGAATATCCCTGATCTCCTGACTTATTTCAGGATAGACCACGGAAAGAACCTTTTGGCGTCTCTTTCACTTTTGACGAATTATGCCATAAGGAAACCGGTCACTGAGCTGTTGTTCTTCGTCATTCTGGCGGCACTGCGTTTTGTCATTTTTATGGCATTTACAGCTTTTATTCTGAAGCTTACTGTCTGGTACAAAAACCAGGCCGCGGTAGGAGTGACCGGAGTGCTAGTCATCCTGATGACGGCGCTTATCTGTTTCCTGCTGAAGACGGATGTGGTAAACATACTTATCAGGATTTTTACGAAGGTCCAGCCGGTATAGGGGTTTGAGTTCAACTGAACACACAGACTACAGAGAAGCTTTTTAACTATCTTTGGGCTTTTATGGAGCTGTGGAACGGGTTAGCAACGTATTTTTACGCTTCAATGTTTTAGGAGAATCATCATGGAATTAGAGACCAGATCTGTTTCAAAGATCTACGACAAAGGAAAAATAAAAGCTCTCGATAATTTTACAATGGATTTCGAGCCTGGCATCTACGGGCTTCTCGGGCCGAACGGAGCAGGAAAGTCCACCTTCATGAACATCCTGACTGCAAACCTGAAGGCTGACAGCGGAGATATACTATGGAATGGGACTGATATCATAAAAGCTGGAAAAAGCTACCGCAGCGTATTAGGGTACATGCCACAGCAGCAGAGCCTGTATGACGATTTTACGGGAGATGAATTCCTATGGTATATTGCATCGCTCAAGGGCCTTAAAAAGAAGCAGGCCGCCGCAAAGATAAACGAGATGCTTTCAGCGGTAAACCTTGAAAGCGCCAGATACAGGAAGCTGAAGGGCTATTCGGGAGGTATGAAGCAGAGGATCCTCATCGCTCAGGCGATGCTCAACGATCCTGACCTGCTGATAATGGACGAGCCCACAGCAGGCCTCGATCCGAACGAGAGGATAAGGATCACGAATTATATCAGTGGGATGGCTCAGGACAAGATCGTTATCTTCGCCACCCACGTGATCTCAGATATTGAATTCTTCGCCGACCGGATCATCCTCCTGAAGCACGGCAGGCTGGTAAAGGCAGCCACGACCACAGAGCTTCAGGAGAGCATCACTGAAAAAGTATACGAGGGCATGATCTCAAAGGAAGAGGCCGAAAGACTGAACAGTTCCGATGCCCTGGTATCGAACATGCACTACTCCGGAAACAAAGTCAAGGTCCGCATAATCTCTGAGGACAACAACCTGTCCGAGGAATGGAAGCGGGTAGAGCCAGAGCTATCAGATGTCTATCTGTACTATGAGCAGGAGAATGAAAAACTGTGAGTACACTTTTCCTGGCAACTTAATTTATCGCCCACTTTATTACCCACCTATGATATAATAAGAGGGCAAATAAAGTGGGCGATAATCTGTTCGATATAAAAGAGCTTGTTAAGGAACTGTGTGAATATGATCAGGAACTTGAATGGTTTGAGTTTAAAGAAAATTGGTTTGAACCAACGGAATTAGGCGAATATATTTCCGCTATTTCTAATAATATCAGTATGCCAAAAAGCCCTGAATCACGTCAAAATAGAGATGAGATTTCCTCTGTAATATGTTAGAATAAAGGTGCGTGGGAGAAAGGAGGCTTTTATGGATCGCATACTGCCTGTTGGTAAACAGAATTTTAAAGAAATACGACAAAAAGGCTATGTATATGTAGATAAAACCAGATATGTATGGGAACTTGCCAGGACCGGACTGTCTTATTTTCTGTCACGTCCGAGACGCTTTGGTAAAAGTCTGCTTGTCTCTACGTTCGAGAGTTATTTTTCAGGCGAGAAAGACCTCTTTAAAGGATTATATATCGAGGAAAAGGAAAACGAGTGTGGTGAGGATGCATGGACGGAGTATCCGGTGATTTCATTCTATCTGTCTGGTGGTGATTATAATTCTCCTTCCGGATTGATGGATCGCTTGAATAATGTGCTTGATAGATGTATTGATAAGTATCATTTGGATGAAGATTCAATCAAAGCAGACACGCTTTCTGTAAAATTTTTAAATACAATACAAAGTCTTTTTGAAAAAACCGGTCACCAGGTGGTTGTACTTGTGGATGAATATGACAAGCCTCTGCTGTCTACGATGATTTCCAATCCGGAGCAGGAGGAGAAGAACCGCGAGCTGTATAAGGGATTTTTCTCTGTATTAAAGGATATGGATGGGTATCTGAGGTTCGTATTTTTTACAGGAGTTACGAAATTCACGAAGGTATCGGTTTTCTCTGACTTGAACCAGTTGAGCGACATTTCAATGAATAACGGATTCTCTGGGATTTGTGGCATAACCGAAGATGAGCTTATTAATAATTTTGAGCCAGAGATAGAGAATCTCGCGGATGAGCAGGGCATTTCGCACGAGGAATGTTTCAAAAAGCTTGAGAAAATGTATGACGGCTATCATTTTTCAAAGAATGGAGTTGGAGTATACAACCCGTTTAGTCTGCTGAGCGCTTTTACGAATAAGGATTTCAACAGCTATTGGTTTGGAACTGGAACGCCTGATATCCTGATAAAAAAGCTGCAGAACTCAAGTATGTCGCTGCCACAGATAACTGAAGGGGTAGAGGCTACAGAAAATGAGCTTTTGGACTACAGAGTGGAGAGTAAAAATCCAATCCCGCTTTTTTACCAGACAGGTTATCTGACCATTTGTGGATATGATAGCGATTTTCAGCTTTATTCTCTTAAACTGCCAAACGATGAGGTGAAGTATGGCTTCCTGAATTCACTAATACCGTCAGTCCTGGGATCCGGGAATGAAGAAAATCCAGTTTCTCTCAGATACATGTTGATAGACTTAAAAAAAGGCAATCCAGAGTCTTTCATCAATCGCCTGATTTCACTTTTTGCAGCAATTCCCTATCCAGAGGGCAATGCGCCAGAGTATGAGGGCGAATGGTCGAGGCAGTTATTCCTTATCCTTTCACTTATGGGTGCGTACACCAGTTGTGAGGTACATATGGCTACAGGAAGGGCGGACTGCGTGGTAAAGACATCCGACTATATATATGTATTTGAATTCAAGCTGGATAAACCAATCGAAGATGCTATGTCGCAGATAGACGACAAAGGGTACGCTATTCCATATGCTGCTGATAACCGTAAGCTTTATAAAATCGGAGTAGTCTTCTCAACAGAAAAGAGAAATGTGTCAGACTGGAAAGTAGCAGCTGGTAGATAAGACTTTCAGGCATTTACACCTACAAAAGTGGGAGAAATCAGGAATGAGCTTGGAGTCTCATCGCAGTATATGAATATTTATGATGCTGGGGTCAAAAGGTCCCAGCAGACCTGTTAACATTTAGTGTTTTTTAACACCATTCTGTACCTTGAAAAGTTCACACAAACTTGAGAAATCTCAAAGATCTCGGGGTTTTCTGACTGGCTTTACTGTATAATAGAAGTGACTTTATCAGACAGTCGCAGACATGTGCAGCATCATTTGATCGTGACTTGTGTGCGAACTGCCCTTACCAGGACCAGTGCAAGCCAAAGATCTTCAAGCGTGTTGCCAGGATCAACGTTTCAAAGAAGTCAGTTGAACGGGCAAAGACACAGGCTGAGATGAAGACTGACAGGTTCAAACTGTTCTACAGAATCAGGAACGGAGTTGAAACGATCCCGTCCATCCTTAAGAATCAGTTCAATGTAAACCAAATGCCTTTCAGAGGTCTGACGCGGGGAAAATTTTTCTTCGGATGCAAAGTAGCTGCATTGAATTTCCGAAAACTCTTCAACTACCGGAAGGGTTTGGGCCATTATGCCCAAAATCCACTTCTTGGATAAGTAAAGGTAAGGGAAAGCCTTGCTATAACCGGGATTTTGATAGGTAAAACTGGAAAAATCCGTTAAATGAACGTTTGTGTGAAATTTTCAAGGTACAGATGGGAGTAACAGGACCATTAGCTAAAAGCTTCTGACCCTAACATCATTCTATTTGTCGTGAATACATATATCCGTGAATAGTAACCTATCATGATCCGGTATGCAAACTCACAGCATTTCTCCTTGCATTATCAGACATATTATGCTAGACTAACATTTGACAAGTACCAGCACCTATAGAGTGAGCCAAAGGATCACGAGCGGCGGGTGCTGGTAATTGTGAAACCATCGGAATTAACAACATAATTTTTAAGGAGGATATATTTTTATGGAATTACAGGAGATCGTAGATGTTAAGGGCAGAGAGATCCTTGATTCAAGAGGTAATCCGACAGTTGAGGCTGAGGTTACTCTTGCTGACGGTACTGTTGGCCGCGGTGCTTCACCTTCAGGAGCATCCACAGGACAGTTTGAGGCTCTTGAGATGCGTGACGGCGGAGACCGTTACCTGGGCAAGGGCGTTTTAAAGGCCGCCAGCCATGTAAATAACGAGATAAAAGAGGCTGTACTTGGAATCGACGCTACTGATACCTACGCTGTAGATAAGGCCATGCTCGAGGCAGACGGCACTGATTCGAAGTCAAAGCTCGGCGCCAATGCCATACTTGCAGTTTCAATCGCTGCAGCAAGAGCAGCATCTATTTCGCTCGGAATCCCTCTCTATAAATTCCTCGGAGGTTCCCAGGGCAATAATCTCCCGGTGCCTATGATGAATATCTTAAACGGCGGAGCTCATGCGGCTAACAACATCGACGCGCAGGAGTTCATGATCATGCCTGTCGGCGCTCCTTCATTCAGGGAAGCGCTCAGATGGTGCGCAGAGGTTTTCCATAACCTTCAGGCTCTTCTTAAGAAGGATGGCCATGCTACTGCTGTAGGTGACGAGGGCGGATTTGCTCCGAACCTTAAGAGCGATGAGGAGGCCATCCAGTACATCGTAAACGCTGTAAAGGCAGCTGGATACGAGCCGGGCAAAGACTTTAAGATCGCCATGGATGTGGCTTCATCAGAGTGGAAGGGCTCTAAGAAGGGTGAGTATCATCTTCCGAAGGCCAATGTCGACTACACTACAGATGAGCTGATAAAGCACTGGGCTGAGCTTGTCGACAAGTACCCGATCATCTCAATCGAGGATCCTCTCGATGAGGAGGACTGGGAAGGCTGGGCAAAGATCACTAAGGAGCTTGGTGATAAGGTTCAGCTTGTAGGCGACGATCTCTTCGTTACAAATGTAAAGAGACTGCAGAAAGGTATTGACCTTGGCGCTGGAAATGCTATACTTATAAAGTTGAATCAGATCGGTTCTGTTTCCGAGACGCTCGACGCGATAAAGCTTGCTCACGACAACGGCTACGCTACGATCGTTTCCCACAGATCTGGTGAGACTGAGGATACGACTATCGCTGATCTTGCTGTAGCTATGAACTCAAAGCAGATCAAGACCGGAGCTCCGAGCAGATCAGAGCGTGTGGCAAAGTACAACCAGCTTCTCCGTATCGAGGAAGAGCTTGGCGAGAGCGCTGTTTATCCTGGCCCAAAGGCTTTTAACGTTCAGAGATAAGCAGTTTAACTGAATAAACAGAGTACACGAGAGTGCACGAAGGGGCACACCACCTTGGGTGTGAATGCTTCCTTCGTGTACTCTTTTTTATTGGATTAAAGGAGGTGCGAATGCAGATAAACGGTGAAAAGTGTACGCCTGACGGCAGGTCAGTAATGCAGATTATCGAGGATATGGGTCTTAAAAAGGAGATGGTGGCTGTAGAGTTGAATGAAAAGATCCTTCCAAAGGATGAGTTTGAAAAATACGTGCCGGGAGAGGAGGATGTAGTGGAAATAGTGCAGTTTATGGGAGGCGGAGCCTTCTGAAGGGCACCCCTGAGGAAGAAAAGCTGCCTTTAAAATTTTATTTTTAAAGGACTGCAGGAAAAGTTACAAAGAAGAGAAGTGTAGTAGAAAGGTTATTATGAGCGACACATTTACTTTAGGAAACAAAGAGTTTAATTCAAGATTTATTTTAGGTTCCGGAAAATATTCTGTTGAACTGATAAAGGCCGCGGTAGAGGAGGCAGGCGCTGAGATCATCACCTGTTCTGTAAGACGTGCGAATACACAGAAGCATGAGAATATCCTCGAGTACATCCCGGATAATGTTACGCTTCTTCCGAATACGTCCGGAGCAAGGAATGCCGAGGAGGCTGTGAGGATTGCGCATCTGTCAAGAGAACTTGGCTGCGGTGATTTTGTCAAGATTGAGATAATGGGCGATACCAAATATCTGCTGCCGGATAACAATGAGACTGTAAAGGCGACTGAGATGCTTTCAAAAGAGGGCTTTGTGGTGCTTCCGTATATGTACCCGGATCTGTATACCGCAAGGGCTTTAAGGGACGCCGGAGCAGCTGCCATCATGCCGCTGGCTTCGCCGATTGGCTCAAACAGGGGACTTTCTACAAAGGAGTTTATCCAGATACTTATCGATGAGATCGACCTTCCGATAATCGTTGACGCTGGTATCGGCAAGCCGTCTGAGGCCTGCGCCGCTATGGAGATGGGCGCCGCTGCCGTTATGTGCAACACAGCCATCGCTACTGCCGGAAATGTAGAGCAGATGGCAAGCGCCTTTGGTGATGCCATAAGAGCCGGAAGAAAGGCTTATCTGGCAGGAACCGGCCGTGTGCTCGAGCGTGGCGCCGAGGCGTCAGATCCGCTGCTAGGATTTCTGAGATGACCGAAAGCCTGTAGGGGAGAGCGAGCCGAAGGCGAAGCTCGAGCCACAGGCGAGGTCGTTCTTCGAGATTAATGAGAGCAAGCGGAAGCGCCGCTCGAATTTAACGAGAAGAACTTCAACTAAAGAACTAAAGAAAGGAACAAAATGGAAGGTAAGAAAAATCAGTTTTTTGTAGATGGAAAACAGCTTAGCGATGCGGCCCTCAAGAGAAAGCATGAGCTCGAGTCAGATCCGTCCAGCCGTACAGACTGCATGAAGTTCATGCCCGGAATGGATCAGATAGATCCGACCATCCGCAATACAGTCATAAAAGAGATGAACGGGTATGATTATGATAAATACACAGATATGGATGTAAGAAGGGCCCTGCACAAGAGAGTGATCGATGTCGAAGACTTCAAGGCACTGCTTTCACCGGCAGCCTTTCCGCATCTGAATGAGATGGCAGAGAGGGCTCACTACGAGACAGGAAAGCACTTCGGAAATACGGTTTATCTGTTCACGCCGCTCTATATAGCGAACTACTGTGAAAATTACTGCATTTACTGCGGCTTTAACTGCTACAATGATATTCACAGAAAGCAGCTCGACAAGGATGAGATAAGGCACGAAATGGAGGTCATCGCAAAGACCGGTATCGAGGAGATCCTTATACTTACCGGTGAGAGCAAAAAGAAGAGCTCGATCGAGTACATCGGTGAAGCCTGTAAGCTCGCGAAGGAGTATTTCAGAAACGTAAGCCTTGAGGTATATCCGGCAAATATCGATACCTACAGGTACTGGCACGAGTGCGGAGCCGATTATGTAACAGTCTTCCAGGAGACATACGACGCGAAAAAATACGAGACACTCCACCTGTTAGGCCACAAGAGAATTTTCCCATACAGATTTGAATCCCAGGAGAGGGCAATCCTGGGCGGTATGAGAGGAGTAGGATTCTCAGCTCTTCTCGGACTCTCTGATTTCAGAAAGGACGCTCTTGCGACAGGACTTCATGTATACTACCTTCAGAGAAAGTATCCATGGGTTGAGTATTCACTTTCCTGCCCGCGTCTGCGCCCGATCATCAACAATGAAAAAATAAACCCGCTCGACGTCGGCGAGGCACAGCTGACACAGATCCTCTGCGCCTACAGAATGTTCCTGCCTTATGCAGGGATCGTTGTAAGCTCCCGTGAGACAAAGCGCTTCAGAAACGGTATTGTAAAGGTAGCCGCTACAAAGGTGTCTGCGGGCGTATCTACCGGTATTGGTGACCACGAGGCAAAGTACACCCACACCGAGGAGGTGGACACGGGTGATGAGCAGTTTGAGATCGCGGATACCCGTTCATTTGACTCTATGTATTCAGACATGGAGAAGGAAGGCATGCAGCCGGTAACGAACGATTATCTCTACGTGGGATGAAAAATGTTGAGCAATAATCTGTGATGTGATATTATGATTACTATTCACGGCATGATTCTGTGGGGAGGTGCCGTGAATAGTAACATTATGATTACTATTCACGGCCTGATTTTTTAGGCTGTGGACGGGATATTTTCTGATCAGGTGATTTTATGAAAGTACTATGCATTACAGATCATAATCTTCTCCCGGACAGTAAAATGGAGGATATGTCATACAGAGTCTGGAAGGCTCCGTTTTTACAGGCTGTTGAAAGGATTGCGAATGAGCGTCCCGAGGGCATAATAATCCGTGAGAAGCTGCTGTCTGGTATTGACTATACAGACCTCTACATAGATATAAGAAAACGGATCGGCTCAGAAAAAACAAAGCTGATCTGGCATGATCACTATGAGGCTCTTACGCTTTTTCTCAAGTATCATCCATCGGCAGAGTGGCCGGATGAGCTGTTTTTTTCAAGAAGAGAAGCGGGTGGGATGTCGATAGTCGATTTCAGAAAGATAAAGCTTAAGTATGGGATGACTGTCCATGACATAAACGAGCTTACGGACGCAAAGCGGGAAAAAGTTCCGTTTATCTGCGCGAGCAATATTTTTGAGACGAGCTGCAAGCCGGGAGCCAGGCCCAGGGGACTTGATTTTCTTAGTGAGACCGCAAAGGATTTCACAGGTCAGCTCTATGCCCTTGGAGGAATAAACTCATCGAACGCGGCCTCATGTATTGAGGCGGGGGCAGACGGTGTTGCGGTGAGATCTTTGTGCATGAAGGAGGATCTCTCAGATCTGCGGATGCTTATTGCCATGTAGAAAAGCTCTTTTTATTTTTCCTTGCACAAAGGAGAGTAATTAAGTATAATAGTCTGGATGGTTCGCGTTAAGGACCACAGATTTTACTAAGGAGATTATTTTTTCATGAGTCAGGCAAAGGTAGAAGAGCATAAAGAAGAGAAGCTTCACAGAAAAGAAATAGTAAAGAGACAGAAGAGGAACAAATTCATTGCTGCCTTGGTTTCGGCGGTTATCTGCGCCGCAGCAGTTGTCTGGATCGGCTGGTCCTTATACGGTAAGGTAAAGAGCGCTCAGGAAAAGGCTGAGGCCAATAAAGAGACTGTTGTAACTCCTATTGACCTTTCTGCTATTTCGGATTATTCGGGAAGCATCGTTGATAACAACAACTGATAACAGGGATTTTTAATCCTACAGGAACCTCTCGGTTATGAAAACCGCTATACATGCAGCGGCAGCCACGACCGGGAGGCTTTTTTTATTGAAGCCGAGGATCATTGCGACGATAAAGCCGACAGTGGCGCTTACAACGCTTTTTGTGCTTGAAAAAATAGCCGGGATCGTCATTACGGTAAGGCAGGTGTAAGGCACATAGTAGAGAAAGCTTTTCACGAAACGGCTCTTTATCGGCTTCTGGAAAAGCACGAGCGGCACCATTCTGATCAGGTATGTCGTCACTGCCATAAGTATTATGTACGAATATATCTTCATGAGGCGTCACCTCCGTCATCTTCCGGTATTGGAAAAATAACCGCTGCTATAGCGCTTGCGGCTATCGTGCAAAGGATAATTGAAAATCCGCTTGATACTTTTTTAAGCAGAGGCAGATAGTGAAAGGCCAGTGAGAAAGCGGCGGCAAGTCCCGCGGCTATGGCTACGCTTCTTCTTTCCCTTGCAACAGGCATAACGATCGCTATGAACATGCCGTAGAGAGCTATTCCAAGCGCTGAAGAGACAGCTGCTGGCAGCAGGTTGTTCGCGAAGGCTCCGAGAAAGGTGCCTGCTGCCCAGCTGATGACCGGGAAGATCTCGAGGCCGGCCATATAGGACGGCGAGACCTTATACGGTTTGCTCACAGAGACAGCGAAAATCTCATCGGTGTTCGCGAATGCGATGGCAAGCCTCTTTGGTGTAGTCGCGTTTTTAGTCAGGTGCTGGGACAGAGAAAGTGACATCAGCCCGTAGCGGAGATTTATCACGAGCTGGGTAAGAAACATTTCAATATATGAGCTCTGGGCTATGATAAGGTTAAGCCCCGCGAACTGACCTGCGCTCGTGACGTTGGTAAGGCTCATAAGTGTAGCTAAAAGCGGTGAGATCCCCGCCTGCGCGGCCACAATGCCGAAGGTGAAGCTCACCGAAAAATATCCGATTACTATTGCGAGGGAATCCTTTGCTCCCTGTACGAAATCCGTTCTTTCCATAAGTGTTATTCTAACACTTATGGTTGCAATTTGCGACGATTTTGTTTATTGTTTATATATCAGTTATTTTTACAGAGGTGGAAAATGGACAGAAAATTATTAAGAAAAATAAGTGGTGTGATCCTTGCAGCGATGCTCCTGCTTTCGCCGGCAGCGCTCACTGGCTGTACAGAAACCGCGAGGACGACTGTTGCTCCGGTTACTGCGGAGGCGAATCCGGTACCGTCAGGGTTTAAATACTCAGAGGTGCCGAAGTGGAATAAAAAGAGCCCGTATGTGAAGATCCATAAGAACAAGCCTTATTTTACATCCGCCCAGCTGAAGAGCAGGAGCTCCTATGAAAAGTACGGAGATCTGGATTCCAAGGGCAGATGCACGAAGACCATAGCCTGCATCGGAGTCGACCTGATGCCGACGAAGACACGCGGAGCCATCGGCATGATAAAGCCGACGGGATGGCATACAGTAAAATACGCCGGGATCGACGGAAACTATCTGTATAACCGCTGCCATCTGATCGGCTATCAGCTGACCGGTGAAAACGCCAATGAAAAGAACCTGATCACGGGAACCAGATATCTGAATGTCGAGGGAATGCTGCCGTTTGAGGACGAGGTGGCTGATTATCTGAAGGAGCACATGTCAAATCATGTGCTCTACCGTGTGACTCCTGTTTTTAAGGGGAACGACCTGCTTGCCAGGGGCGTCCTGATGGAGGCCGAGAGCCTTGAGGACAAAGGCAGCGGTGTAAAGTTCTGTGTCTTCTGCTACAATGTCCAGCCAGGAGTTACGATAGATTACAGCAACGGAAGCAGCAAGGGACCCGAGTATACCGGAAGCACTGCGTCTACAAAAGAGAAGACAGAAAATTCCAACAGTGCCCAGAAAGACAACGGAAAGCATACTTACGTGCTGAACACCAATACCATGAAGTTTCACAAGCCGTCCTGCTCATCGGTCAGCGATATGGCTGCTCATAACAAAAAGACTGTCAAAGCGAAGCGCAGCACCCTTATAAGTGAGGGCTATTCGCCGTGCAAGAGGTGCAATCCGTAGTCTGATTTGCACAAAATGTTGCGAAAATTTAGACAAAAATATGCCGTTAATTCCAATTTTGCAAATTTAAATTTTTGTTAAAAAATGCTTGACTTTGAAACGGGATTCTAGTATAGTATTCATTGTCGCCGGCGAGAGCAGACGACAGAGATAAATGCGATGGTGGCGTAGTTGGTAACGCGCGACCTTGCCAAGGTCGAGACCGCGGGTTCGAGCC
>JBJELA010000068.1:0-3056 GCA_051878915.1 Candidatus Weimeria sp. | reverse complement strand
AGATATTTTCAGAAATTTCTCCCCTTAAAGTAAAGCCTCAGCGAATGATCCGGCTCCATCCAGCCGCCGTAAAAATCATGCTGTTACTGTACTTAAAATAATCTCCGCGCTGCCGCTCAGCTCAACCAGTCCGTAACCTGCCGGAATTATAAGGAAATCGCCCTTCCTTACACTGATTCCGTCGATTTCCGCTGAACCATCTATCACAGAAGCAGTCATAAAAGTATCCTTTACCTCAAAGGACGCCCTGTTCTCCAGACAGAGCCTCATAACCTCATACTTGTCGCATTTGTAGATGGTCTGCACCTTATCCGGTGTATTCCCAGCGTCAATCCTGTCGTGACTGATAAAGCACTTGTCGAGCGGCGCGGCCGGAACAGTTATCACATCGAGAGACTGCTTTACGTGCAGCTGTCTTAATTTTCCATGATAGAGCCTGTCATAATCATAGACTCTGTAGGTGATATCGGAATTCTGCTGGGTCTCAAGGATAAGAAGGCCGCCCTTTATCGCGTGGACCGTGCCGGGATCTATCTGAATGAAGTCTCCCTTATGAACAGGGATCTCACGGATCAGACTGCTCCATTTGCCATCAGCAACCATCTCTTTAAGCTCATCTCTGGTCTTCGCATTATGGCCGACGACGAGAGAGGCACCCTCCGGAGCATCGAGTACATACCAGCACTCTTTCTTGCCAAGGGAACCATTCTCATTCTTAAAGGCGTACTCATCGTCAGGATGAACCTGGATCGATAGGTCTGACTTCGCGTCGATTATCTTTATCAGAAGCGGGAAGACATCTTCCTTCTTCTCTAACTGAGTGCCATTCTCGTAGAACGGGCAGCTGCCATCCTGATTCTTCTGCTCAGGATTTTTTCTGTAGAAAAGCTCACGGTGGTCCTTATAAACCTCAGAGAGCTTCATTCCGCTGAAAACGCCGTTCCTTATCGTGCCATCACCATTCGGATGAGCTGAAATACCCCAGCATTCGCCGATATCATCACCATCGACCTGGTATCCAAAATCGTCTCTTATCCTCGTCCCGCCCCAGACATTGTGGGTGCATACCGGATCCATCAGCATTATCTCAGGCTTTTTTCCGGCAAAGCAGACTTCATTTAAGTAAAATGGCTTTGTATCGTTCTCATGATCTTCCATAATTTTTATCTCCAGAGTGTGTTTTCCATAAACAAGGCCAGACGCGATGATATCTGTTCTGATATTTTCTCCCCAGGTCTCATCGAACCAGCCCCTTAAGCTTACCGCATCTGACTCGTCTCCGTCAACTATCGCCCATGCCTCCGGGCTCATGTCGGTCGCGCTCACGACCTGTCTGTATGTCGCGGATATAGAGGTACCATATCCTGTAAAAATAACCGAGTTTCCCTTATCACTACCGATAAATCCTTCCGCGAACCTGTCCTGGACAGATGTCCTTCTGGTCTCATCCGCGATAAAACCGTTAAGTCTTACAGAAGCATTATCTATATACTGGTAGGTCTCTGAAAAAATATACGGTACCTGCGAAATGTCTTCATCTGCTTTATCACAGACACCTTCCGCAGCTGTTTTTTCAACAAAGCGGACCAGCATCTCCGCCAGGAAATGATGGCCAAGGTCGTTAGGATGCAGGTCATCGGGTGTAAACTCACGCCTCTTTATTTTTCCAGTGAGGACTGCCTTATAGATCGAAGTATCCGATGAGATCATCGGCACTCCATAATGTCTGCAGACCTCTGAATGCACGACCTGGGAGCTTTCTCCACTGATGTAGTAGACATTTCCAAGCGCTATTACAGCCGGCCTGGAAGGAAGTGACAGAAGCTGTCTTATGGCACCCTCAAAGGTCTCTCCACAGGCCGCATTATTCAGATCGTTTACAGAAAAGTCCATGAGGATGAAATCCGGTCTGTACGCAGCTACATCCCTGTTAAGTCTTGCCGCGCCAAGAAGAGAGCCTGTTCCGCCAATGCCTGAGTTCTGATAGCGTATTTTAGCCTTCGGAAACTTCTCCCTGAGCCATTCGGTAAAAAGCGCGCTGTAACTCTTCTCTACGGAAGAGGCCAGAGAGCCCTGCGTAATGGAGCCGCCAAAGGCCAGAACAGTTAATTCTTCACCATTTTCCGCTCTTTTTAAAAAATCAGTGATCCTGCTTTTGTTTCCATCAACTATTACGGCATCATCCAGGTCTATGCCATATTTTTCTGTTAAAAATTCCATCTTTCAAACGCCTTATATATGCATTATTCGCAAAAACCAAATGCTACCCGTCAGCATTTTTCAATCATGATAAGTATTCCGGTAAAGTCCTCTCTCGGGATCCTGAGACAGAGACCGGCATTGTTTAACTCTTCTCCCCTGATGCCGGAGATATCAAGGATTTTTTCATCAGAGCTTTCGTCAAAGTAGGCATCAGCACCTGTCAGCGCTCTTACTCTGTAGCTGAAATCAGGAGAAAGAGCCCTGGTCTTTATCCTGATGCTCCTCTGGTTCGGCTCGGCAAGAGGCTGCATGAACCAGAGCGCGGCTTCGCTCCTGTCCTCAGATATCAGCTCGAAGCAGTCCGCGTTTCCGGAGATGCCTCCAACCGGACCATCAGCCCTTCTGCGATAGCTTTTTATCCTGTAATACTCACCTTTGCAGATCAGATCATTCAAGCGTTTTCTGAGCCTGATCTGGCCTGGTATCTTACTTATATCCTCTTCTGAAATCGAAGTGATATCCAGCTCATAGCCGAAGGTACCGGCCATGGCCATCAGGCCTCTCGTATCAAACGATACGTTTCTGCCTGAGATATCATTGCGGTTTTTGCAGACATGCGCTCCCATTGTGGACACCGGGTAAATAAGCTCCGTGCCTTCGCAGATAGAAAGCCTCTCGATAGGATCCATGTCGTCTGAGGTCCAGATCTGCGGACTGTAATAGAGCATTCCACAGTCGAATCTGGCTCCGCCTGAAGAGCAGTTCTCGATAAGGAGCTCAGGGAATTCCTGAAGTAGCCTCTCCTGAATCTCATAGACGCCGAGGACATGCCTGTGACAGACCTCACCCTGTCT
>JBJELA010000067.1:0-15212 GCA_051878915.1 Candidatus Weimeria sp. | reverse complement strand
AAAAGCAAGGAATAAAAATAAAATCTCCCCATAGCGGGGAGATTTTTTTTAGCCGGATATACTGAGGGGATTATTAAAGAAAGTAACCAGGCAAAGGCCTGACGCGGCGGCTGCACGCTACTTGTATATCTCAAGGGAGATGGTGCTGTCGCTTAATACCAGACCGCTGGTAGTAAATGCCGGCTTAGATTTAAGGTCGGTGGAGAGCTTTGAGAAGATAATCGTACGAACAGTCCCGGCATCGTCATCAGCGGCCGTTGAGGCATTCACAGACTCATCAGAGTTCGTCAGGGTATCAAGGATTGTATCTGACGAAGCACTGGAACCATCGGTTTTTACACGGGTAAGCTTTAAGGCATTGTCAGACCTGGAAATCTTAGAGATAAGAAGTCCGTCCTTCTGGTAAGTCTTTATCGTCGACATCCTTTCGTTCGCAAAGCTTACGATAGTAAGTGAATTCATAAGTCCTGAGGTATAATGCGAGGAATCGACAGTGCCATACACGAGATCATCATCGATAAATGCGAGTGTCTTCAGACGGGTGCCGCTTTTGGCGGAGATTCTGTAAACCTTGTCGGAGCTCAGGTCCCGCACCTTTATTACTGAGCCAGGCTGAGATGATTTCGTCCAGGCTATATATCGCATATCCTCGGAAACACAATACTGACCGTCCTGCAGGTTAGAAAGCATCACATCGGTTTTTCTCGTCGACAGGTCGATGCCGATAAGGTTGTGATTTAACAGACAGTAGAAACGGCCGCCAGAGGTTCTGTAGAGCAGCTCTGAAAAGTTATGCTGCAGGTAGGACAAAGGATTGGTGCTGTTTATAAAGCCCTCCTCGGTCGCGACGTTTAAAGAGCTGTCGTAGTGATAAATATCAATTCCGCTGCGTCCCTCGTGGCTTCCACAGTTCATATAGCCGTAAACTACGAAGTCCATCGAACCAGAAGCGTCGATATTTAAAATCCGGATATCGTGATCGGTAAACAGGCATCTCTGGTCATCAGAATCCTTGAAAAATGAAAAGACAGAGGTTACCTTGTTCTGATTCACATTGTACTCGTACAAAGCTCCGGCCTGAACAAAGGCAGCTACAGAACCCGATTCATTAGCGTACATCTGAGGAGAGTCAGCTGAGGCGCCGATGATCACAGCTCCGTCCTTTACAGAAAAAGTGTCTGAATCAGGAATTATATCAAGGGTTCTGTCAAAAGAGAGCAGGTACATACGCGGCGAACCGTAGCGGATACGGTATTTCTCTGTCGCGAGGTAACGGCTGTCATTATGACCTAATATATAGCATATTTCAATTGAAGCTACATCATCCGTGAGATCAGTCACGGAAATGACAGGATCAGATTCCACCTTGTGTGAAAAGCTCTGCATGCCAAGCTCGTTAATAGTCGAGTTGATCGTCACATGCGAGATATCCTCTGAGGCAGTGGTATCAGAAGAAGTCTCCAGATATTTTCCAAGAGTATCGTAGTCAGATGAGAGGCTTTTCTCGTGAAAATCCGAGGCGAACTTCATCAGCTCCTTCAGGTGTGAATCGGAATAGATCATGATCTGACTGTAATAGCGGATCTTTTTTCCGCCGGAGGTAAGCTTCAGGATCAGCGTATATTTTTTCCCGGGATCGAGAAGGTTGGTGAACTCAGCGTCAAAGGTGGCGGTATTTCCGCTGCTGCCTGAAGAATTCAGAGTGTCAGTAGAAATAGTACGCGACGTATCTGTTGAATGAATCTCATATGAAGCGCCATCTATCTGGTTCCCGTAGGTATTTACGGTGATAGTAAGCTTCCTGTCAGTATCGAGCGGGATAAGACTGTCTGTCATCTCGGTGTCATCCATCTTTGATGTATAGCCGTGCAGCAGCAGCTGCTTTGTCCCGAAGCTTTCTACAGAGACAGTAGGAAGCTTCGGAGCGCTCATAGAGGAGATGTTCAGAGAAGTCTTCCTGTTCAGAATGATATAGAAAAATAAAAGTGATATGAAAAAAATGACTACCAGCAGGATGATCCTGTGTTTGGTGGTTTTCTTCATACCCGTAGTACGAAAATTAAGAGCCATAATTATTACCTGTTAAATAAAATGTGTAAATACCAGCCGCAGGGTATATGCAAAAACTATAGTGCAGAGTCCGGCGACTGCGACGCCCGATAATTTTTCACGGAGGAAAACCCGTGCAGTTATAACTGTGATCACGATCCACAGGCTGTAGAAAAATGAAAGCCAGAGGTCGTATGAGCACAGAGCCTTTGCTTTAGAGAGCGCGAGCGGCGCGTAGTAAAACGCGATTCCTGTAAGGATCGCGAAGAGTACATGGTAAGCGGTTATTTTTTTCAGGTCCTTGTGCCTGATAAAAAATGAAAATATGAGCGCGGTGAGTACGACCACAAACATCGATGCAGTCTGCTGAAGCTCGCCCAGAGGATTCTTTTTCAGATACAGCTCGTTTGCGGCAAGAATCGCTGAGCCGAGCAGGGCAAAAATCCACCAGCTGCCGTGCTTGTGCTTAATGCCGAATCCCATCATAAAAATGCCGACAGTAAGGATCACATAGAACAGCAGAGTGGTAATTGCTGGCATTTTTCTAAGAAAAACAGTATGTGCCACGAAGACAAACACCGGTATAAGCAGATAGAACGGCGCGGTAGAGCTTACCTCTGTGATCTGGAAAGCCAGAAACAGGCAGATGAAACCCAGAGCGACCAGAACGCCGGAAACAGCTATGTCAATTATACTCCCCTGTGAAAAATGGCGGGCGCTCTTGAAAAATCCGTTGAACGAGAGCGTCGTAAATGAGAGCACAAGTGTTGTGATACCTGAGATGAGCACTGTCTGTGGCGCGGAGAGACCGGCGAGCGAAACTCTGGCGAAGACTGCTGTAAGCCCTGCTAAAAGTAAAGCTATTATAAATAATCCGAGCCATCCGGATACTAATCCTGCTGCCATAAATCGTATTCCTTTCACTTGAAACCTTAGCCAACCTATTATATAATAATAAATCGCTATAATCAAACTGATTTTGTCTGGAGGAAAAACTTTGAAGCGCAATTGGAAAAACTTTAGTGATTTTTTTGAAAAATATGCGCTGCTCTTTCATATCCCGCTTGCAATGCTTCTTGTGCTTGTAAACGAATCGTTAAGCAGGCATTCTTTGATTGAAGGATTAGGATTCATCACAAATCATACCGGAGCATTTCTGTACAACTCTTTTATCATCTATGTGATACTTCTGCTTGTATTTCTATCTCCGAGACGGCTTTTTATGCGGCTCGTGATGATGGCGCTCGTAATACTCTTCGGAATAATCAATTGCATTATCCTGAATAATCGAGTGACACCGTTTGGATTTACAGACCTTGCGATGATCGGGGATCTGCTTACGATGCAGAACACCAAGTATTTTACCGCGCAGCAGGCCGGGATTTCACTTATCGCGATACTGATATTTGTCTTCCTGATGGTAATGCTTCACATGCACAGCAAAAAGAGGACTGTAAAAACGAAGCTCTGGGTAAGGGTTTTAATCTGTGCCATAGGCTTTGTCAGTCTCTGGCCTGTGACTAAGATCTGCCAGGCAGCTGGCGTCGTGCAGACGTATTTCGGAAATCTTGCGCAGGGATACCTCGATAACGGCTATGCCTATGGATTTGCCATGTCTGTTGTCGGACGCGGAATGAATGAGCCGTCGGGTTATTCAGAAAAGGCGGTTGATGATATAATAAAGGATACAGAGAAGGGTGATTCGACTCTGGGCTCTGTAAAGCCGAATATCATTGTAGTTCTCCTGGAGTCATGCTTTGATGTCGACGAATACCCGGCCCTTTCTTATAATGAAGATCCGATGCCGTATTTTCATGAGCTTGAGAAAAAATACTCGACCGGTCATCTGACAGTTCCTGTCGTCGGCGCCGGTACCTGCAATACAGAGTTTGAGATCCTTACGGGAATGAGCTGTAAGTTCTTCGGCCCTGGTGAGTATCCGCAGAAGACAGTCCTTAAAAAGCGTGACTGTGAGAGTGTGGCTGATGTCATTAAAAAAGTGGGCTATGGAACTCATGTAGTCCACAACAACGGTGGTAATTTTTACAGCCGTGCCAACGCGTTTTCACAGATGGGCTTCGATACCTTTACATCTAAGGAGCTTCTTGATATCACGGATTATACACCGCTCAACACCTGGCCTACTGATGATATCCTTGTAGACGCCACAAAGGACGCGCTCGATTCGACCAGCACTCCGGATTTCTGCTATACGATCACTGTTGGAACGCATGGCGACTATCCTACGGAGAAGGTTATCAAGAATCCGAAGATCAAGGTAAAAGTAAAAGGCGTCGATGAAGGCAGGCAGAACCAGTGGGAATATTACTGCAACATGCTGAACAATATGGACCGTTTCTTAAAGGAATACACCGAAATGCTTGAAAAGCGCGGTGAGCCTACGCTCCTTATCTGTTTCGGCGATCATCTGCCGACTATGGGACTTGAGAATAAGGATGTCACGCAGAAAGATATCTATCAGACGAAGTACATCACCTGGAATAACTTCGGTATGAAGAAGGAGGACCAGGATCTGACAGCTTACCAGCTGGTATCTACTTATTTCGACAGGCTTGGCATTCACGGCGGTACGATGGTCGACTATAACCAGACCATGACTGAGAGAGGCGTAAGCGGAAAGTCTCAGAAATACTTAAAGAACCTTCAGATGCTCCAGTATGACCTGCTCTATGGCAAGAGATACGCTTACCATGGCGTGGATATGTATCCGGCTTCTGACCTCGTAATGGGCATCAACCCTGTGATCATTAACAACGTCTACTATTATGATGACAGGCTGCATATTTTCGGAGAGAACTTCACGCCGTGGTCAAGGGTATTTGTAAACGGTGAAAAAGTAAATACGACCTATGAAAGCGGTCAGGTGCTCTCAATCAGCGCGAAGGATGTGCCGGATGGCGCGTATCTGGTGGTAAACCAGATGGGTTCGAACAATACTATATTCAGGAGCTCGAACGAATACGAATTAAAGCTGCCGGACAGCGATCAGTAAAAAATAACCCGTCCACACGAAAGTGTGGACGGGCTGTTTTTTTGAAGAAAAACGTTACTATTCACGGTACCTCCCCAAGCAGACCGCAGACCAACCGCGCTTGCGCGCGTTTGCCGCATCTTCGATGCTAAAAGTCTGCGGTTGCTGGGGAGGTTCCTGCTTCACAGGCACTGCTTCTGTGTGGGTTCAATCGTCCGCACAAGTGCGTCCGTCGTGAACCCCCACAGAAGCATGCCGTGAATAGTAACAAAAATACACTTTAATACTCGCCTTTTCTGTACCTGGTGACCAGCTTGTCGATTCTCTCGTAAGGATCGAGGAGGCTTGAGATAGAGCAGTCGTGGTTTAAGGTATCAATGATATAAGCGATGTATTTGCTCATGTCGCAGCTGATATAGTAATCTCTTGAAAGAAGCTCAGGCGTCTGATATACGAGGTTTGTGGTAACAACCTTATAGATGAGGCCCTCTTCAACGGCTTTATCGAAGGAATCGAGACCGTTAGTGAAGAGACCGAAGGTGGAAACGCAGAAGATTCTGTTGGCCTTTCTCTTCTTCAGCTGTCTGGCAACGTCGATCATAGACTCACCTGATGAGATCATATCGTCTACTATAATGACGTCCTTTCCCTCTACTGAGGAGCCAAGGAATTCATGAGCTACTATAGGGTTTCTTCCGTCTACGATCTTTGAGTAGTCACGTCTCTTGTAGAACATTCCCATGTCAACGCCGAGGACGGTAGCCATATATACCGCACGTCCGGTTCCGCCTTCATCAGGGCTTATGATCATCAGATGGTCGTTATCGATCTTTAAATCCTTAACGTTCTTGCAGATTCCCTTTATAAACTGATAAGCCGGCTGTACTGATTCAAAGCCGTGCAGAGGGATAGCGTTCTGGACTCTCGGATCATGCGCGTCGAAGGTGATGATATTCTCGACACCCATGGATACGAGCTCCTGTAAGGCCATGGCACAGTCAAGTGATTCACGGGCTGTACGGCGGTGCTGTCTGCTCTCATAGAGGAACGGCATAATGACGTTGATACGCTTTGCCTTACCACCTACGGCAGCGATGACACGCTTCAGATCACTGTAGTGATCATCCGGAGACATATGGTTGGTCTGGCCGCAGAGTGAATAGGTCAGGCTGTAGTTCGTGACATCTACCATGATGTAGAGGTCTAATCCTCTTACGGATTCGTTGATCTGGCATTTAGCCTCGCCGCTTCCGAAACGCGGAGTAGAAGCTGAGATCATGTAAGAATCACTTGTGTAGCTGGCCTTCTCTACAAAGTCAAGATGATCAGATTTGCGGTTCTTGCGCCATTTAACCAGGTAATCGTCTACCTTGGTTCCTAAAGTCTCACAGCTCTTCAGTGAAATGATACCGAGAGGCGCTACCGGTTTGCGGGTAGCCAGTGTGTCGTCATTGCGTGGCATTTTGTTCCTCCATTAATTATTGACAGGCTTCATGTCTTTTAGTTTGTTCTCGATCCTGCCATCGAAACCAAACAGGTGAAAGAAATTATACTTCTCAACGAGACGCGAAGCAACTCTTTGTGAGTATGTGTCTGAAATCTCGTTAAAAGTCAGGTTTGTAGAGATGATCGTGGACTTGGAGTTTAAAAGACGGTCATTTATCAGATTGAAAAATGAAGACGTCGTGAAGGTGTTTGAAACCTCTGTCCCCAGGTCATCTATTATCAGAAGGTCCGCCGTAAAAAGGCTCTTGTATGCATAGTCATCCGTATTTTTCTTCTCTCCGAAGGTGTAGTCCGCACAGACATTAAAGAGGCGGACAGCAGATAAATAAACAACACTATGGCCGGAATTAATAAGCTCCCCGGCAATGCAGCTGGAGAGAAAGGTCTTCCCTGAGCCGGAGGGACCATAGAAAAACAGATTGTGAAATGAGTTGTCGAATGTTTCAACAAACCGTCTGCTCTGCTCCAAGGCTGTGGCTGCGCTTTCACGCGAGGTTATGCCCGTCGAATCCTTCTCTGATGAGTATCCTGACAGATCGAAATCATCAAAATGATCTGTGAGCAGGCGCTTCATGACAGGCTCATCACGGTATATGAGGTCAATAGCGTGCCTTTTGAAGCAGTGGCACGGCGTATCTAGGAATTCACCTACATAACCTGTGTCCTTACAGTCCGGGCACTGATATGGCGGATTGAGGTAGTCCTCCGGATAGCCGTTTTCACGAAGGAGTCTTTTTTCCTTCTCAATAAATCGCGCTGTGAGCTCCTTGTAATTCACGTGAGCGTCATGTCTTCTGGACTCGTCTATGAAAGAGTCCTCCAGCTTTGAGAACTCAGGGATCTTCTCCCGCAGCTCATCACGGCGCGAACGTATCTCATCATCACGATTCTGCCGGGCTTCCCGGTAAATCTGCATTATCTGGTTATACTGTGTGTTTGTCAGCTTCATGCTTAAATAGTATTGTTCTTGAGGAGTATAGACTCCATTGTAGTGTTGTCGTAATTATTTTTCTCAGAGTATGAGTTAAAGCCGTTCTTCTTCGGTGACTGGCTGTTTTTGCCAGAGGCAGCAAACCTGGACTTTGTAGCCTTCGAATGGTTTTCGTCATCCTCTTCTACCTGGGACAGATCGGTAATGCCCTTTTCATGCCAGGCTTCAAGTATAGAATCAGCATAGTTGAACTTCGGCTGCGCGATATTCGTCATAGTTTTGTTGCAGGCTGTTGTCACCATTTCCTTTGAAAAATGCCATTCGTTGAACCATTTATCAACGTAATTGAGCTGAACATCGTTGAGATTCGCGGAGATGGCGAACGCTTTCTTTACAGCGATGACATTCTCGCTGTGCTGCTTTTTTTCATTCCTTGCATCATTTACTGAATGGA
Source organism: Candidatus Weimeria sp. (assembly GCA_051878915.1). Lineage (GTDB taxonomy): Bacteria > Bacillota > Clostridia > Lachnospirales > Lachnospiraceae > Weimeria. Next base: position 7,280 of record JBJELA010000067.1, on the reverse strand, counting down.
TGCCGTTCTTGTACCAGTTGACCGCTATCGTGTTCAGATATCTCAGGAGGTTTGCTCTGTTCTTACACTTGCCGTCTGCGAGGGTGGTCGTGATCATATAATCGATCATATCCTCGTTCATGTGGAGGTCAAAATGCCAGTAAAGTATAGTATCTACCGCCTTGCTGTTCAACGATATACCAAGATAGCGCTGCGCGATGAAAAGTATCTGACTGAGCTCCTCGTCATCCTCTAATGCGATGCTGCTCCTATCCTTTGATGAAAGAGAAGCGTCTGAATCGTCCGCGGGACTGTCATCAGGTGTAACGTCAACTTCAGAGACAGCTTCCTCTGCCTCAGCCCTGTCTGATGGTGCTGGGATCTCTTTTGAAGCGGAGGCCTTTTTTTTCTGATCAGGGGTCTTTTTTTTCTGATCAGAGGAAGGAACATCATCTGTAAATGAGAAGGTCATCTGACCATCGCCCTCCTCTGTCATCTGCGCGGACAGCGGTCTCATGCAGATGTCACAGAGCTCTCCGTTATCATCATAATCAAGAGAGAGAATTCCAGCTGCTGAGAGAGAGTCAAGAGAGGTGCGCACGTTACGTGCGGAGAGTCCAAGACAGTCTGCGGTCGAGGCAATGGAAAAATCAGACTCAGAGTCATAAACACAGCGAAGAAGGCGCAGATATACCTTTACGTCGTCGCCGTCAAGACCTTTCATATAATTATCGATGAAGTTATTCGACACACAGGTAAACGATGCCTGTGTCTCTGCATGGAGATTTATTGAAGCCATCTGCATATCCTTTCCTTAAACTTCGGTCATTATAACACAATCAAATTTCTAAAAAAAGCGCCGCAGATTCAACAATAACCGTGCATAGAGACTGTGGATTATGTGGATAACCCTGTGAAAATCTCATAGTTAGAGCATTAAAAATCCACACCTTTTTGTGGCTGCTTTTCTACAAAAAGATGTGGATAAAGTGGATAACTATTCCTTAAGCAGGTCATCGCCTATTTTATAGACGTCTCCAGCACCCATAGTTATCAACAAATCACCGTCGATAATATTTTTTGATAAAAATTTTTCTATCTCGTCAAAAGTGGCAAAACACTCACATGGTGTTCCAAGCCTGCGGATCTCATTGCAGAGGTCGATAGAGTGTACTCCGTAGATATCCTTTTCCCTGGCAGGGAAGATCTCAGCCAGAACTACCTGGTCCGCAACTGAGAGTGCCTTTGCGAAATCACAAAGGAAAGCCTTGGTCCTGGTATAGGTGTGCGGCTGAAAAACTACTACAAGCCTCTTATGAGGGTATTTTAATGCTGCGTCGAGTGAGGCGTGAACCTCTGTAGGATGGTGGGCATAATCATCAACTATCGTAGCGCCATGGTATCTGCCCTTTACCTCAAAGCGTCTCTTGGCTCCTCCGAATTTCTTCAGACCTGCCTTTATCTGGTCAAGCGTAAAGCCAAGCTCTCTGGTTACAGCTATGGCAGCCAGGGCATTTCCGACATTGTGTCTTCCCGGGACGGACAGAACGATCTCACCAAGGTCCTCACCAAATCCATATGCCTTAAAGCGGGCCTCGCCGGTCTCGTCGTAGGTGATATCCTCTGCGTGATAGTCTGCTCCCTCGTTAAAACCTACTGTAATGACTCTGGCCTTAATGCCGTCTACTATCTCCCTGTAATCAGGGATCTCGTCATTTATGATAACAGCTCCGTCAGCCTTTGTGTCGGCCGCGAACTGGTGGAAGCTCTTTCTTATATCAGCCAGGTCCTTGAAAAAGTCAAGGTGCTCAGCTTCGATATTTAAAATAACGCTATACTTCGCGTAGAGCTGAAGGAAGCTGTTGGTGTATTCGCAGGCCTCTGTAAGGAAGAGGTCTGAATTGCCTACGTGTATATTTGAATTGATCGCCTTGAAAATACCGCCGATGGAGAGGGTAGGATCCTTTTCTCCCTCGAGCATGATCTGTGAGATCATGCTTGAGGTAGTGGTCTTGCCGTGAGTGCCGGCGACTGCTACACTGTCAGGATAATGCTTCATGATCTCGCCTAAAAGCTGCGCGCGGGTAAGCATCGGGATGCCCTTCTCCTGAGCTGCCTTAAACTCCGGGTTATCCGGATGAATGGCGGCTGTATATACTACGCAGTCGATGTCGTCAGTGATGTTTGCCGCTGACTGCGGGTAGTGTATCTCCGCTCCGATCTCACTTAAATGCCTTGTCAGATCGCTTTCGGCTCTGTCAGAACCGCTTACAGGGAAATGCCTGTCGAGAAGCACTTCAGCCAGTCCACTCATGCTGATTCCGCCGATTCCGATAAAATGAACCTTAACCGGTTTATCGAAATTTATCTCATACATCTGATAGTTCTCGCCTTCCTTTGATTTTTTACCAGGCTTTCCATGACGAATTTCCAGACCTGACACTGCCAGGCATGAAAGCCTTATTTTTTCCTGATTAAGAATACATCAAAATAAGCCAAAATACAAGGAGTGCTCCATTTGAAAAGAAAATGAGCGTTTTTGCGAATTTTCTCATTGTAAACTATGGTACAATGTGGTTGTTTCCAACAGGGGATAAATTTGGAGGATATTTTATGTATGATGTGATAGTGATAGGCGCTGGCGCCGTTGGAAGCGCTACTGCAAGAGAGCTTTCGAGGTACAGCGGAAAGTTTCTGGTGCTCGAGGCCTGTGAGGATGTCTGCTCAGGCACGACAAAGGCCAACAGCGCGATAGTCCATGCCGGCTATGATGCCGTGCCTGGTTCAAAAAAAGCTTTATATAATGTCCGCGGCTCAGAGATGATGGAGGACCTTTCAAAGGAGCTGGATTTCGCGTATAAGAGGATCGGCTCTCTTGTCATCTGCAGGAAGGACCAGGACAGATCCGTTCTTGAAAAGCTCTTAGAACAGGGTAAAAAGAACGGCGTAAGGGACCTTCGGATAATTGAAAGAGACGAGATCGTACAGATGGAGCCGAATATCGATGACGATGTAGTCTGCGCCCTCTACGCGCCGACGGCTGCCATCATCTGCCCGTTCGGCATGTGCATCGCGTTTGCGGAAAACGCGGCGGACAATGGTGTGGAATTTGCTTTCAACGCCGGGGTTAAGCAGATAAGGAAGGAAGACGGTCATTTTGTCATCGAGACAGAGAAGGGAAGCTTCGAGGCAAAGGCAGTCGTGAACGCAGCAGGCGTTTACGCAGACGTACTTCACAACCAGGTCTCAGAGAAGAAGATTCATATCACTCCGAGAAAGGGCGAGTACGAGCTGTTCGACAGGACTGACGGTGATTTTGTCCACCATACGATATTCCAGCTCCCGTCAAAGCTCGGCAAGGGAGTCCTGGTGACTCCTACGGTTCACGGGAACCTGCTTTTAGGCCCTACTGCTGAGGATATCGACGATAAAGAGGGAACCAATACGACGGCGGAGGGGCTTTCCCAGGTTGAAAAATTGGCCGCTCTCTCCGTTAAGAATATCCCGTACAGAGATGTGATCACCTCGTTTGCCGGACTCCGCGCTCATGAGGACGGCGGTGATTTTATCATTGGAGAATGCGGGGACTGCGAGGGATTTTTCGACGCGGCAGGCATCGAGTCACCGGGACTTTCAAGCGCTCCGGCCATTGGAAAGGACCTGGCGTGGATGGTAGCAGAGAAGCTTTCACTTTCAGCAAATCCTGACTTTAACGGCAGGAGAAAGGGAATCCTCGATCCGAAGAAGCTTTCTATCGAAGAGAGGAACGAGCTGATAAAGAAAAATCCGGCATACGGACAGATCATCTGCCGCTGTGAGAGCGTGACAGCCGGCGAGATAATCGATGCTATTACGAGAACACTCGGCGCAAAGTCGCTTGACGGAATAAAGAGAAGGACGAGAGCCGGTATGGGCCGCTGCCAGGCGGGCTTCTGCACACCAAGACAGATGGATTTACTGGAAAAGTACGCGCATCTGACACCGGAAGAGGTCACGAAGTCAGGCGGAGACAGTGTTTTAGTATTTGGAAAGACTAAGTAAGGAGGCAGCTTCGATGGAAAATTATGATTTAGTTATCGTCGGAGGCGGTCCGGCTGGACTTGCGGCTGCTGTTTCCGCGAGAAAAGAAGGAATACAGAGTATTCTTGTGCTCGAGAGAGACGACAGGCTCGGCGGTATTTTGAACCAGTGTATCCACAACGGCTTCGGACTTCATACATTTAATGAAGAGCTGACAGGCCCGGAGTACGCCGGCAGATTTATCACACAGCTTCTCGATGAAAAAATAGAATACAGACTTAACACGATGGTCATGGATATCAGTCATGACAGAGTCGTAACCGCTATGAACTCAAAGGATGGCATGTTCATGATCCAGGCAAAGGCTGTGATTCTTGCCATGGGCTGCCGTGAGCGAAGCCGTGGCGCCCTGAATATACCGGGTTACAGGCCTGCAGGCATATACACTGCCGGCTGCGCGCAGCGCCTTGTAAATATGGAAGGCCAGATGCCTGGTAAAAAGGTCGTTATCCTCGGCTCAGGAGACATCGGACTCATCATGGCCCGCCGTATGACGCTTGAGGGCGCGAAGGTCGAGGTAGTCGCAGAGCTTATGCCTTACTCAGGCGGCCTGAAGAGAAATATCGTCCAGTGTCTCGATGATTTCGGAATTCCTTTAAAGCTCTCTCACACCGTCGTAAATATCGAGGGCAGGAAGAGAGTAGAGGCAGTAACTATCGCTGAGGTGGGACCGGACAGAAAGCCTATTCCTGGAACAGAGGAGAGATACGAGTGTGATACCCTCCTTCTCTCCTGCGGACTGCTTCCGGAGAACGAGCTGTCAAAGGCCTGCGGAGTTGAGCTTTCAAGGGTTACGAACGGTCCTGTGGTAAATGATTCGCTTGAGACCAGCGTTCCGGGCGTATTTGCCTGCGGAAACGTGCTCCACGTACATGACCTCGTGGATTTCGTTTCGATGGAGGCGAAGAACGCGGGCCACTACGCTGCTGCCTTCATAAAGAATGGAGAGGAGACAGGCGAGAGGATCATCGATATGGTCTGCGACGGAAAGGTCCGCTACACGGTTCCTCAGATGATAAGGCCTGACGATATGGAGGAGACACTTACAGTCCGCTTCCGTGTCGCGAATGTCTATAAAAATGCCTCGATCGTCGTAAAAGCTGGCGGTAAGGAGCTTATCAGACGCAAAAAGCAGATCATGGCTCCAGGAGAAATGGAGCAGGTTGTTCTTAAAAAGGCTGACCTCGCATCAGCTGATCGTGTTGATATAGGAATCGAGGAGGCTTGAATATGGAAGAGAGACATCTGACTTGTATTAACTGCCCTATGGGCTGCGCCCTTACAGTTACCCTTGATAACGGAGAGGTGGTTTCTGTCACAGGAAATACCTGCAGGCGCGGTGAGATCTACGGCAGAAAGGAGGTCACAAATCCTACGAGGATCGTGACAAGCACAGTGGCTGTTGACGGCGGTAAGGATGCTGTTGTCGCTGTAAAGACAGCTTCAGATATTCCGAAGGGCAGAATCTTCGATATCGTAAATGCCCTGAAGGGCGTTCGTGTCAAATCCCCGGTACATATCGGAGACGTGATCATAAAGGACGTCTGCGGAACAGGCGTAGATATTGTAGCAACACGCGAGGACTGACGCAGTCCCGATGAATAATCAGGCATTTTAAAATCCGGGTATTCCCTGAAAAATCAGCGAATATCCGGATTTTTTGACATTTATTATAAAGCGTTTATCTGGATAGGCCGTTTATCATTTTTTCTACCTGGCATTTTCCTTCTTCAAATGGCAGGAACCGGCGTTCATCAAAGTTCGAGAAATAATCCCAGAAGGTGCTTGTGATCGTTGGCTCCTCAGAGCTGAAGGTATAGACTTTCCCATGAAAAATAAAAGTTGTTGTAAAAAGGAACGGCATAGTCGAGATGGTAAGCCCGTACTGAACAGGAAAAGATTCAGGGGAAAGGAAGCATACTGACTCAGGACTGATGCACTCAAGCCAGTTCCGCAATACCAGAACTCTGTCCTCTACACTCAGGGGAGAGTATAACTCGTCCAGAAGCTCGTCTATTCGCCCGGTCTTTAAAAAACGCCTGATACCCTCGATCGATATTATTTCCTTGGAGCAGCTTCTCATATAATTCCTGTAATATTCCATGTTCGAAAGGAATGAGTCAAGGATCATCCCGGCATTTGGGATATCCTGGTTTAAGTATTTTTTGCAGATGTCCATGCTCAGATAAGGACACAGGCAGGGCTGCATGCTGTACTGGATACGCCTTGAGAACTGCCTGTCCTGGATCTTTGAATAATAGAAGCCCATAAGATTCATCGGATCGGTTGAGAGGCTGATAAGAGGCCTTGACTCCTGCATTATCTTGTAAAAATTATTGCGGAGGTCATCTATCAGATTCTTATCTCTTGACAGAATACCGCTCATAGTGTCATAGCTGCGTCCAAAAATAAGGGCGTATCCGGAGGTGATTATATAGTTGGAATGCATCGGCCATTTTTCTTTTATTGAACCATCAGAATAGTAGTAATAGGAATGGTAGGTGTTAGAGGAAAAAGCCAGTGGAATTACGCTTTGAAGCAGATCCAGATTGTAGTAGACAGATGAATCAGCGCCATGGGATCTTGGCAGCAGGCTGATGATATTTCTGATCTCAAGCGAAGGGTTTAATTTTTTGGCCATGATCAGACATTCCTGGAGACCGGAATCATTTGGCTGCATAACAGCATAGACAGGCTCGTCGCCCACGGTTGAGAGCAGGGTGAGTATAGCCTGATGGATGTTCATATCGCCATTCAGATAGAACATTTCTTTATCCGGAAAGCGGCATAACGAGGTTGAATCAAAAAGGCAGACATCAGAATGAAAGGTATTGATCTGGAAATGTTTCAGAAATTTATCGATCCTCCCCCACAGCGCTATCCTTTCCGCGCCAAAATGTTCATTTTTCCAATAATCCTTTAACAGCAGGCTGTCGGCACTGGTCATGTTCAGATAATCGGCGATTTTTACCACTGTGTCAATACTGCTCGGCACACGCGTGCCCTTGATGTATTTGTAGACGATCTTTCCGAGACCGGTTCCTTCGGAGAGCTCGGTTCCGGTAACCCGGCTCTGCTTCATATATCTTTCAATAAGGTTGCTGAAATCGCTCATCTGCTTACCTTTCTTATGTATATCTGAGATAATTTACTTTACATTAAAGTATTATAACATAAAATTAATCAAATAATAGCAACTTAAGTTTTAAACTTGAATTTGG
>JBJELA010000066.1:0-3081 GCA_051878915.1 Candidatus Weimeria sp. | reverse complement strand
AAATTAGGGACAGAGACGAAAAATATTCTCAGGCGCGGAGGAAAAGCCTTTTATCTGACATCGGAAGGAAATGAGATAAAGGCTATGGTCCGCAAAACTGACGGCATTGATTTTTTAGACCAGATGCCGTTTGATGAAAAAAGAAGTATTTTTATTTTAGAGAAGAAAGTCTGATATGCAAGAGAGTGATACCGTATTTGCAAAACTAATCAAGGATTATCTGTCATCGGAAAATATGTCTACCTGTATTTTAGGCCGGGATGGAAAGACTGTCTTTAAATATTTTTCCGATCCGGAGGAGGAAAAGCGGATCAGAATGAACGTCTCTGAGGATATGTTAAAGGACGTTTCGGCTTCATTTTCTGATTACGACGTTTCTGATGTGATCGATATCCCTTCAGATAAAAGCAGCAGGTACAGGGCGCTTGCCAGCCGTGACAGCGCCGGAAAGGTCAAATCTGTAATGTTCCTTTTTACAGAAAACGCGGATGACAGCCGCTTTGACAGTGTTACAAGAAAAATTTCCGACAGCATGAACCTCTACAACGACATCAGCGCTGAGCTGAACTCCCTTAGTGACAGGGTAAAGCAGAGTGATGAGGAGAGGGAGAGGCTCGAGCATACAAGGAGGATGTACAAGTATCTTTCTATGCTCATTGACGAGATAAGCTTCAGGGTCAGCTATGAGGACGCCTGTGAGGATATCATAAAGAAGTCGGCCTTGTGCGTGAATTTTGACGCCTGTCTTATCGTAAGAGGGACTGACAGCGGAGCGCAGATAGAAAAGCAGTACAGGCAGGAGGGCAATGGCTCTCTCTCGTACATAAACGGCCTTGAAAAGGACAAGCTTCCGTTCATGGACGGAAAGATATATACAATCTCGTCAGATTCTGTCATCTCTGATGAGTTCAGGGAATTTTTTAAAAAATGCGGCATCACGGCAGGAATCTTCATGCCTCTTTCAGAGGATGATGACATCTATCTGTGCTTCTTAAAGACACAGGAGCCTAAGACGTGGAACAGCGATGAGGTCGGCTTTCTCCGCCGCGCCGGCGCGATCCTTAAGGCCAAGCTCGAATTCAGGGATTACAGCATCGCTGTAAATGAGTCAGATGACTTCATGCTGACAGTCTTTGAAAATTCAGCTTCAGCGGTGGCAGTCTTTGACGCTGTATCAAAGGAGCCTGTATACAAGAACACTCTTGCGGAAAAAATTCTCGGAGATCCGCTGAATGAGGAGGTATTCAGCAGGATTTTCCTGATACCCGGACCTTCTGAGGATCAGAAAAAAATGACCGGAGAATTCACCTCCCCGGGTACAGGCGATATTTACCAGGTTCACATGACAAGGGCCATCCAGCACGGCGGCCAGAAGGTCCTCGTTTACATGATTACTGATATTACAAAGCAGAAGCAGTACCAGAAGAAGTTGAAGGAGACGGCCGATATAGATGACCTGACAGGCCTGTACAACAGACACCGCTTTCACAGGGACCTCGAGAGCAGCCTGAATGATGCCAGGAGAGGAAATGGAAGCGGCACACTGATCTTTATTGATCTCGATGATTTTAACGCCTTAAATGACGGCCTTGGGCATATCCTTGCTGACAAATTCCTGAAGAAGACTGCCTGGTCCATCCAGCAGCTGGTAAAAAAGGATGCCCAGTGCTACAGGATAGGCGGAGACCAGTTCGCTGTTATCATCCCTTACTCTGACTTTGAACAGTCAAAGCAGATGGCTCTTATGATAAACAACCGCTTTGAGAAGCCGTTTTCTCTGGACGGAAATAACTATTACTGTACAGCTGGAATGGGCGTCGTTAATTTTCCGCAGGACGGAAAAACTGAGGATGAGCTGATCTCAAGGGCGGATTTTGCCCTCCACCAGGCAAAGGCAAAGGGTAAAAACCAGGTGGATATCTATACTGACATAGAGGTAAACATGCCTCATGACAGGTTAAATATCGAGAAGGCCCTGAGAGAGGCCGTCGCTGACGACTGCCGGGAATTTCTGGTGTATTATCAGCCTGTTGTGGATATATCGAATGGTGAGGCCAGATGCTGCGGAGCAGAGGCCCTTGTCAGATGGGACTCGCACAAGCTGGGCTTCATGCCGCCAGCCAAATTCATCGCGCTATCCGAGTATCTGGGGCTTATTATCCCTATAGGAGAGCATGTGCTCCTTGACGCCTGCAGGACCTGCCACCATTGGAACGAGTATGGCCATCCGGATTACAAGATCAATGTCAACCTCTCAGTCCTTCAGCTGATGCAGAACGACATCGTCAATGTAATCGCCAACGCCATTAATGTGACCGGGATTGATCCGGACAATCTCGTTCTTGAGGTCACTGAGGGAATGGCGATAAACGATATGGATAAGATGAAGGGTGTCCTTGAAAAAATACACGATCTCGGAGTCCGTATCGCTCTGGATGATTTTGGAACAGGCTACTCATCGCTTTCGCATATGAAGGACCTGCCATTAGATGAGCTGAAGATCGACAAGTGTTTTGTGGACGACATCGATAAGGACGATTATTCTGACGCGTTTGTGCGCTCTGTATCGCAGCTGGCCGATGCCGTGAACTTAAACGTCATAGTAGAGGGCGTCGAGCGCGGAAAGCAGCAGGATGTCCTCAAGGGCATGGATGTAGACATGATCCAGGGATTCCTCTACGACAAGCCGCTGCCTTTAAGCGAATTCGAAAGCAAGTGGGTATGAACCGGTGCGAAGAGAGTGGTCGAACATCACCGGTTTGAATTACCTGTAATGGTGATAATAAATATTTTTTTGAAAAAAATGAAAAAATTAAAAAAAGCCCTTGACATTGATCCGTTCTTTTGATATTATAATCAAGTCGTCGCGAGAGAGACAAAGCGATGACGACAATTAAAGAGCTGCGGAAGTGTCGGAACTGGCAGACGAGCAAGACTAAGGATCTTGTGACTATTGCAGTCGTGAGGGTTCAAGTCCCTTCTTCCGCATCATTGTAAGACACCTGGTACTTATGTACCGGGTGTCTTTTGCTATTCATAGTGTCATGAGACATTCTCCCGGCACTTTTTAATTTCGCCCAT